>JAITXS010000031.1 GCA_031284645.1 Spirochaetaceae bacterium
TTAGCAATTCTTTTTGTCCCATGAGCAATTTCCTTGCCATATTTTTACCTCGGCTTATTATACCTGAGGGGACATTTTCACGTTGCTATAGAGGGGACATTATCACGTTGGCGTAACAGAGCTTGCAAGAGCTCGCAGAAATCAAGAGTATTGGAATATCAGACATCCGCTACCCCCTACCCGAAGCAAAGGTTTAGAAGAGCTGGGTATGGTACAGGATTACTGATAAAATCTATACCCTATAACCCTTGCCCCAAGACCCCAATAAAGGGGTATGTAATATCAGACATTTTTATCCCATACCCCGAAGCAAAGAGCTAAGGGCTTCGGGACGATTCAGGCTTTCTGATAGAACCAATACCCAATACCCTATGACCCAATAACCCTATCCCCCTCGCCTCTTGACGCATCTCTCTTGCCCGTTATAGAATTATATGTATATGGGGAGTGCTTATGGAAGTTACAGACGTAAGAATTCGTCTTGCTTTAGGAGACGGAAAATTGAGGGCGTATGCAGCTGTTACCTTTGATAATTGTTTCGTAGTGCATAACATTAAGATCCTTGAGGGGGCCAACGGATTTTTTCTTGCTATGCCAAGCCGGAAAACAGGTAGCGGAGGAAAAAAGGATGTTGCTCACCCGCTTAATGGTGAGTTTCGGGCGATGTTGCAGGAGAAAATCCTGGAAAAGTACCATGTAGGGATTGCCAACGGAGAGTTCCCTCAAACAGAGTATAATGCCCCGGAAGAATTTTAGAAAAATGGGACGTAGGCAAGTGGTAAGCCACCGGGTTTTGGCTCCGGCATGCACAGGTTCGAACCCTGTCGTCCCAGAAAATAGTGAGTTCAGTTGGAGGAGTTGTTATGGCTAATGTAGTGTTTAAAGCGCGGGAGAGGACTGATTTTGGTTCATCCGCTTCAAGACGTTTGCGTAAGAGGGGACGTGTTCCCGCCGTTATTTACGGACATGGCGGCACAATGAATATTGACCTTGATACGCGCGAATTTAGCGGCGGCATCAAAGGTGCCACCGAATCAACGATAGTAAAAGTTGACTTAAACGGGATAAATCACGAGGCTTTTGTTAAAGCTACGCAGCGCAATATTCGGGACGGAGAAATACTTCATGTCGATTTTTATGAGATTGAGACAGATAAAGTCCTTCGCGCCCGTGTGCCGCTTCATATCTTCGGAAGTCCTGTCGGCGTTCGTGACGGAGGTGTGCTTGAAACATCCCTGCACAGCATTGAACTTGAATGTCTGCCAAAAGACCTGCCGCCCCGTATTGATGTTGATATTTCCGGTTTAAAGGTCAATCAAACAATTCACGTAAGCAATTTGGCATTAGGAGAAGGCATTAAGCTTATTTCCGGTGCGGAACAGGTTGTTGCTATGGTGAAATTTGCCAAGGCCGAAGCGGCACCTGTTGCTGAAGAAGCGGCACCTGCCGCCGGAACAGCCGCGCCCGCTGCCGGTGCCAAGGACGCGAAAGCGGAAAAATAAAAGCTCAGGCTTTTTTACGACATGATATCAAAACTTCTCAAAGCGGCTCGAAAGATCGTCTTTAAATTCGGATCAAGCACGCTGAGTGACCGCGAAGGCCGGATTGACACGGCCTTTCTTGCGGAATTCGCCCGGCAATGTGCGGATTTTATTAAAAACGGTAAACAGCTTATCATTGTTTCTTCAGGAGCGCAGACTGCAGGGCTTTCTGCTATGGGTAAGTGGGCGCGAAAAAAAGACATCCATTATCGCCAGGCGCTTTGCGCCGTCGGTCAGGTTATGTTGATGAAAGAATGGGAATGTGCTTTTGAACCGCTTTCTCTTAATGTCGCGCAGATACTCTTAACTCAGGATGATTTTGGCAATTCACAGCGAACGCTTAATATGCGGAATACGCTTTTTACTCTTGTTGACGAGGGCGTTATTCCCATCATCAATGAAAATGACACGGTTAGTGTTGAAGAAATAAAAATCGGCGATAACGACACGCTTGCCGCTCAATCGGCCATACTGTGGAGCGCGGACTTGCTTGTTCTTTTTAGCGATATTGACGGCGTGTATACAAAAAACCCGCAGAAAAACACGGATGCTGAATTGATCCCACAGGTAACAGATATAGACGAACTGCGAAAAAAAATCAGCATGGACGGCATAAGCGCTTTTGGTACCGGCGGCATTGAAACAAAAATCAACGCAGCGGCACTGGTGAAGCCCTACGGAATTTCCTCGATTATCACAAGGGGCAAACCTGCATCCCTTGAGGCGCTCTTAAACGGCTCGGTCAACGGAACTGTTTTTACAGCATAGGAGCGGGAGGGGAGCGCATTCCATGCGGGAAATAGAAATAGTGCACGCCAATCCGGCGGGGAATATTACGGTTTTTGTCTGCGGGGAATGGGAAGATTGGACGGCCGAGGAACGGGAAACAAGCGCCGTAAAACTCCTTGCCGACAAGCAGCTGAAAGCCGAGCAACTGGGTTTTATAAAAGAACCACGGCGAACAAACGAGTTTTGGCGTTTGGATATGGCCGGAGGCGAGTTTTGCGGTAATGCAGCGCGGGCATTTGGCTTTTATGCGGCATACAGCGAAGGCTCAAGAGGCGCGGGGAGAATTATCATAGAAATGAGCGGCGCGGCAGTTCCCCTGAGCGTTGATTATGATATTCCGGACGCCGTCTCCGGAATCTTGAACGGCGATATATCCGGTTTTGCCTCAACAGCCATCCCCCTTCCCCGAAAAAGAAAAACAATCAGCTATCAGGGGCGGGAGTGTCCGCTTTATATCTTTGACGGGATACATCATCTGATTATCGAAGACACACCGGGGGGAGAGGACTGCTTTTTCGCACTGAAAGGGCTCGCTGAAAAAGAGGCCGGCCTTGCCGATGCTTTTGGGGTTCTCTTTTACAATAGAGCGGAAGACATCCTGCAGCCTGTTGTTTTTGTCCGTGCACTGAACACCATGACATTTGAATCAAGCTGTGGTTCCGGTTCTGCGGCTTTTGCCTGTGAGTATTTTATAAACAAAAGTGAAGGCGAAGGCTCTGTTTTAGTCCGGCAGCCCGGCGGTGTTATAAAAGCATCTGTCGTAAAAAACAGGGGAGAAATCGCCGGTATTTCTATCGGTGGGCCGGTCACGATCCAAAAAAAACGGAAATACCATCTGCCCGCTTAGGCAGCATTAAAACCCGTTCCCGCGGTATGACTTTAGTTATAATCAAAAATGAATGCGTTAATTACGCAAAACGATTTCGGAAGGACTTGTAAGAATCGTATATGAAAAATAGATCCGGCGACATCCCGGTTTATGCGGATAATTTCACCTAAAACAGCCGCCTTGCTTTTTCCCAGTGTAAAATCAATTTTTAATTTTATACCCGCTTTAATCTTAAGGCTGCTTTTAATAGCGCAGCCTCCGGCGGAAATATTTATAATAGTTCCTTGAAATACTGTGTGCGTTAATACAAGTTTTTTTACGGTCTTTCCGTTCTGTTTTATATCAACTTCATTTACCAGAGAGCAATTACAGCTTATGCTTGCCTCTTTTCGTATATAACGGCGTAAGGTAGAGTGCTTGTCAGCTTTATCGCTGTCCTGAAAATAAGCAATAGTATTTCTTATCGTAAATATTCTTGATAATTCACCAAGCGCGGCCTCTGTGTATTGGCTGCCTTTTGCCAATTGTTTATACTGCACTTTTAAAACCTCATCCAGAAGCCTGCTGTCTTGAAGGATAGCATACGGTTCAGCCCTGCCGGCTCCTTTTAATAATTCACGTAAAAATTTAGTATCAGCACTTGATAAAGAATAATCGTGTGCCTGTTTGAGAAAGGCCTTTTCATCGGGATTTATTTTTTCTTGTATATTGATTTTGCTGGACCGAAACAATTTACTGTTTTTGATCGTTTTTGAAACATTTAAAAAAACCATGATCGCAACAATCACCGAAAGGCCGATAATAAAACCTATCGTGTGCCAGGGATTCTCATCATAGGCACTAGTGTTGAACATTTTTATGTCTTGCAGAGGATATAGATATATAAAATTCAACATTCAATTCTCCTAAACGATTAAGAAAAAACAGACCGATACACAATTCAGTGTTCAGTGGAGCTGTTTTATCAATGCGGCCTTATGTTCTTTAATTTTTGTTTGTACAGCGTCATATAAATCATGGAGACGCGGAGCCATTTCGTATTCTGCTAAATCCCCGGAAAGGACGGTATCTTGGGCTTCATAAACCGCAAGAAATTCTTTAAGCGTTAAATTCAAATTTTCAAAGAAATTTTTTTCTAAAGGAACTGTTTCAAAATCAATTCCCGATGAACGCAGCAAAGGAATTAAACGAAAAAGTTTTGCCGAAAGAACAGAAAAAATTTTTACTGTTTCGGCGGCATGAGGCTCTTTGCCTGTCTGTAGGTCTAAAGCAAAATCAGAAAGACGCGCCGCAGTATCATCCACCCTCTCTTCTATGCCCAAGAATTCTTTAATCGGGTCGTCAAGTTCTCTTGTACGCTCGCTTAAAAACGGCTCAAGGGTATTTTCATTTTTTCCGGTAAATATATCTTTAATGTGCAGGTAAATTTCCGGTTCCCTGTTTTGAAAAAAACTTGCGGCGGGAGAAGCTGACCATTTTAGTTCAATGGCTGCTTTTTCACCGTTATCGGAAACGGCCCATTTTTCCAGCATTTCCCGCGTTAAAAGAAGCGCGTCCACACAAATTTCAGCGGCAGCCTGAGTTTTTATATCAATTGAAGAGACTTCGTTGAGACTTTGTGTCAGGGCATTGTCAAGAGCTGATGCCCCACTTGCTTTATCGTTCACCACAAGGGCGCAGATAACAAAGCCGCTGCCCGCAAGCCACAAATCAATACCCGCAACAAGCTCACCTACTGTTTTTTCATTTTCAATCGTAATATCTATGGGTTTTTCATTAATCGTAATAAACATAGCCTCTTCAATCT
The DNA here is from genome assembly GCA_031284645.1 of Spirochaetaceae bacterium. Classification (GTDB taxonomy): domain Bacteria; phylum Spirochaetota; class Spirochaetia; order Treponematales; family Breznakiellaceae; genus JAITXS01. The sequence continues at coordinate 4,967 of JAITXS010000031.1, forward strand.
TCGGCATTTTTTGAAAGAAGGTTTACTTAATTGGTGGGAGAAGGGTAAAGGGGGAAGGGTATAGATTTTACTAGTAATCCCCTACCCTCTACCCAAAACCCAAGAAGAAGGGTAGTTGGGTCTTGGATTTAGGGTCTTGAAGGGTCAGAAATCTTTACCCCTTACCCGAAGCAAAGGTTTAGAAAAGTTCGGGATGGTAGGGGCTTTCTGGTAAAATCTAAAACCTATTACCCTTTACCCATAACACTATACCCTTACCCCACTTTTATTTTTCAGCATTTCCTTAGCCGCTTTTGGGGTGTAGCCCTGTTCAAGAAGCTCACACAAGCTGTTAATGCCTTTTTCAATACCTCTGTCAATGCCCACTTCAATACCTCTGTGAATACCTACTTCTATGCCCTCGCCACGACCTTGCTCAATACCTTCTTCGCGGGCAACTTCCAGTGCATCATCCCAATTCCATTCGGTAAATAACATATTGTTAACCTCCGTAGAGTTTTCTTCCAGAAAATCTTTTAAAATACCATGTTCTATACACCAGTTTATGGCTTTTCCAAGCGCTTTTTCAAGGCGTTCCGTGCTCCCTAAACCCTCTAAACCTTCAAACTCCGCATGAAACTCACGGGCCTTGGCAACGAGTGTTTCATATTCGTCCAGCGTTTTACATTTTTCTGCAAGATATGGGTTTTTGCCTTTGTTAATGTTGTAAACACTTACGTTTAACTCCAAAGCCGGTTCTCCGGTATTTTTTTCGGTAAAAGCATCCGAAAGTTTCAAGCTGACTTTTTCAGGATACTCGTCCGGGCCGTTGTACAGGACATAGAACTCGGGGCGGGGGATTTTTAGCAATGTACGCCGGTAGATTGCCTGTTTATCCTTAATTATTTTCTCGTAAATCCGCGTTGCGTAGCCCAAGATACGCAACGGCATATTCGGACTTATCGTAGACTGATGCTCAATAAGTACGATAATTTTATTGCCCAGTAAAAACGAGATATCGTTTTTGCGGTCTTTAAACAGGACCTCGGAGAGGGTATTGATTTCAAGCGGCACGGAGGCATCGCAAGCCGAGCCCGAGATGGCGTTATACAATTCCCGCAGACGTTCGCTATCGCTAAAAATCCGCACAAAACACTGTCCTTATAATTTTTGTTTATAACCATGATGCTATACTTATAGCGAAGCGCGTGGTTTTTGCTTTAATACGTCTGCAAAAAAAGTGCATTTTACAAAATTGCACAGAAACAAGTGTAAAAGGCAGCAGGGCAGGGAATTCCTGATAAAACCAAGACCCTATTTCGATCCCATACCCGAAGCAAAGGGTTAGGAGAGTGAGGAATGGGGCAGGCTTTCTGGTAAAATCTATACCCTTGACCCTCTACCCATAACCCTATTTTGACCCTATACCCCTTCGTGTTCCTTTCTGTCCTTCGTGGTGAAATTCTTTTTACTGCTTGTTGTAGGTCAAGAATAGATCCCGAAGCCGGAGGGAAAGGAGCGTTAAGTACGGTACAGGCTTTCTGATAAGAACTATACCCCAGACCCTACAACCCAATTACCCTACCTCGCCCCTTTAGTCTCTCGTCTGATTCTCCGAAAAATAAAGAGAGGAGTAATTTTTATGGAAAGAATCTCGACAAATATGCCCAATGACGACATACAGTATTATCTCAGGCGAAAGGAACAGGGACTTTCCGATATTCAGTCAAAAATCGCAACGCAAACAAGGATACGTGAACTCGCCGACGATCCTTTGGGAGCTTCTCATGCAGCACGTTATTCCTCATACCTTACCCGCCTTGAACGTTTTGAACAGAACAATTTAAGTGCGCAAGAGCATTACAATCATGTTGACGGCTATTTGGGCGAGGCCAACGACATCATTCAGAAACTGCGCGAACTAGCCGTAAAAGGCGCGAACGGTACATGGACCGAAGGTGATACGGCATTAATGGGTGTTGAGGTAAATGAGCTTCTAAAAGAACTTGTTTCTATTGCCAACGCCGTGGGGCCGGACGGGAAATACCTTTTTGCCGGAGACAAGGCTTTGAGCGAGCCTTTCCGCGTGGCGTTGGGAACGGTGAACGGGATTGGCGATTCATCTCCGCTTCGTGTTGAATACCGAGGCGCAGGCTCTAATCGCAGAATTGAGATTAGCGACAGGACATTTTCCGAGCTTGATATTCCCGGGGGAGATGTTTTTTGGGCCGAGAGAATGCAGGTCGCGTCTTCCCTTGATGCTTCGGAATATCAGGTTAAAGAAGACAGCTCAATTTTTGTTGACGGAATAGAGATTTCATTGTCGCTCGGTGATAATGTTAATACAATTGCCGCAAAAATCAACGATTCCGCCGCGCCGGTTAAAGCTTTTCTTGATATTGAAACCCGCGGTCTTGCCCTTGAGGGGACGGATCCGCATTTAATCAGACTGGAAGACAAAGAAGGCTCCCGTGTTTTACAAGATCTGGGACTTATACGTTCCAATTCCGTGCAAGGCGCGCCGAATTGGAGCAGTAGTGCCCGTGTGTCCGGGGGCTCTCTTTTTGAAGTTGCCATCGGGCTCAGAGATGCTCTTCTTCGCGGCGATCATAATTATATCGGGGGGCAGGGGCTTGGCGCACTTGATCAGGCTCTCGACAATCTGAACACCCGACGCAATGTGATGGGCAGCCGAAGTGAGCGCGTTCAAAGCACCGGCTCTCGCATCAACATGGAAATTCAGAATGTCAGCGAAACCCTCAGCCGTGAGGTTGGCCTTGACCTTGCGAGCGCTGCCGTTGAATTTGGCATGATGGATATGGCGCACAAGGCGGCTTTGCAGACTGCGGCGCGTATCCTTCCCCCGACCTTGTTGGATTTTTTACGATAAGTAGACATTAGAGTTTTGAGTAGCGTGTGTGGGGTATAGCAATATCAGTTATATCCCCAAACCCTAAAGAGGGTAATGGAATAAAGAGCTTTCTGATATATCAAAACCCCATACCCTATATCCTGATAACATAAGAAATGCCCTCTTCGTGCGCCCTTGTTGTTTTGGCGCTCTTTTCATAAAATAAAAAAATGCTTGGCCCTGCGATTAATGCACTTGCTATTGTCCTTGCTTCTTTGGCAGGAAGTTTTTTGATTCGCGGCATACCCGACCGGTTTGAAGGTATCTTAAAACAGGCGATAGGCCTTGCTATTATTTTTATCGGTATAAAAGGCGCACTGGAGAATCAAGACCCCCTGCTTTTGATCATGAGCCTTGTTTTAGGCGCAATTATCGGAGAAGCCGCTAATATTGATAAATGCATCCACCGGCTCGGGGATTTTGTCGAACGCAGCCTGATCTTAAGGATGGGGGCAAAATCCGGTATCTCAAGCCGGATTTCAGGGGAAAAAGATCACCCGGACGGCCTCATCCCGTATAATACACAAAAATCATTTTCAAAAGGCTTTGTGCAGGCGAGTATTCTCTTTTGTTCGGGTTCAATGGCGATTGTAGGATCCATGCAAAGCGGTTTTTACGGAAACCACGAGGTGCTTTTTGCAAAAACAATTCTTGACGCCTCAATTTCAATTGTTTTTGGTGCGGCATTTGGCATAGGAACGGCCTTTTCAGCAATTCCGGTCTTTCTTTACCAAGGAGGGATTGCGTTAATCTCAATGCAGCTTGGAGCTTTACTCTCGCCGGAGATGATTCGCGAAATGTCGGCGGTGGGTAATCTTGTTGTCGCGGCTATCGGCTTTAACTTCCTCGGGATTAAAGAGATTAAAGTTGCCAATCTGATTCCGGCTATTGTTCTTCCTCTCCTCTATCTCTCTGTAAAAGGAATGTTTTTTTCATAATGGTTTCGGATTTTCCGCTGCGTTTCAGAAAAAACATGAGCTGCGCTCTGGTTGGGGGGAGCGGCACGGGGAAAAGTTATCAATCAAAATTTGTCGCGGCAAAATACAAGATAGATTTTATTATTGATGACGGACTTTTAATTAAAGATGAACGCATCATTGCCGGGCGTTCGGCTAAAGAGGAAAAATCAATTATCTCGGCGGTAAAAGCCGCGCTTTTTTCCGATAAAACACAGCGGGACGGAGTTGCCCGGGCGCTTCAAACAGAAAAATATCACAAGGTTTTGATTCTGGGCACTTCGGAAAAGATGGTCAACAAGATTGCAGCCCGACTTCAGCTTCCGCTGCCGACAAAAATCATCAAAATTGAGGATTTTGTGAAACAAGAGGAAATAGACACGGCGCTGCGGACAAGGCGGGTTGAAGGGAAGCACATTATTCCGCTGCCCTCCCTGGCAGTGAAAGAGGCCTATCCCGGGATTTTTCTGGACGGGCTTCCGATTGTAAAGGGAAAGGTTCCCACGGCGATTGGTTTTATCCCCGAATCTCACGAAAAATCCCTGGTACGCCCTGCTTACTCAATAAAAACAAAAATCGTTATTTCAAAATATTCTTTTTCCCTGATGATTATAAATTGTGTGTACGAGTTCAACCGTGATATCAGAGTAAAATTAAGTGATGTTATTGATTGGAAGGCAGGCTACAGGCTGATTATGACGCTTGACGTCCCCTTGGGCATGAGACTTGAAAAAAAAATAGAGGAGCTTAAGCGATATATTACCGATAATATAGAAAGATTTACCGGAATTTTAATTGAAGAAGTCTTTGTGATTATTGATAAAATTATTGATATTGGGTAAGGAATCTGTAGAGAGTGTTGCAAGGGGATTTTTATAATCTCCGTGATTAGTTATATTGATGATAAGAAGGGAGTGCGAAAATGAGAAAACGCATCGGATTAATTGTGCTTGCGGCGGTTTTTACCTGTCCTATTTTAGCGGAGACGCTTATTATTACGGATGGCTCCGTAGGTTCACTTGCCGCGAATCAAACCGAGGTTCAAGTTAAAAGCACGTTTTTTGATATTAGCTTTTACGGCGGGGTTTATGAGACGGATCTGCTTTTAAAAGAGCTTGAACTCCGTTTTGCGGTCTACAACCGGCTGTTCCGCTTCGATGTTTCTCTGTTACCGGGCCCTCTTAAAGTCCGTGTTTTTTCAGATAAAAGCGCCTATGATCGTTATCTTATTTCGCAATTAGGACAGACAAAAGAAGGTGCCGTGTATCTGCATTACAACCAGGCGGATAAGCGTGAGCTTGTTATTCATGCGGGCAGTCCTGAAGCAGAGCGGGTTCTGCCGGAGCAGGCTTTTGTTCAATTTTTAAGGGCGTTTATCTCCTATCCGCCAAGTTGGATGCGTGATGGATTTATGATTTATTTTAATACGTTAAAATTCAACAAAGAGACGAAAGACCTTGTATACGAAGAAAATCTCGCATGGCTTGAATTCGTTAAAAAACTTGCCTATGAGCATAGGGAACCGCAGCTTCAATCAATATTCCTCGCTGACGTCAACGGACAGACACCGGAATATTTTCAGGCTATGTCTTGGGCTCTGGTTTCTTTTTTTCTGAATACCGGAGGGAACGGCGATTATTTCAGGTCGCTGACTGAATCCTTCCTGCTTCTTCTTCCGAACGGATCGGCGGCGGAAAACGATCAGGTTGTTCTTACCCGTTTGAGCAATTGGGCACCGCTCTCGACCATATATAACGATTACAAGGCTTATATTGCCTCGCGACAGACCTTTAACGAACTCCTCGAGTCGGGGCAGAAGGCCTACGCCGCGAACGATTACACCTTGGCCGAAGCGGAATTCCTCAAAGCTCTCTGGCAGAAACCAAACCATTATGCGGCTTATTACTATTTGGGCCTGCTCGCCTACACGCAAAAAAATTACGATATGGCAGCACGATACTACCGTTCCGCCTTGGGATTCGGAGCGGATGAGGCGCTTATTCAATACGCGCTTGGCGTAAATGCAGCAAGTGCCGGAAATACCGATGAAGCTTATCAGGGTTTATACAAAGCCGCCGCTCTTGCACCGGAACGCTACCGTGCCCGTGTTGATGAAATTATTGGAAATCTTCGCGTGACTTACCCGGCTAATCCTGCCCCGAGATATTAAATCCGGGGAGGCACGGATAGATTGAGGGCAAAGCCCTTTCCGCGCTGCGGAATTTTATTCCACCGCTTCACGGAAAATTTCGCGATTTAAAATGGAGAGTACAAGAACGCTCCCTTTGGGCAGGTGGTAGGGATAGGTAAAAACGCCGCCTTTAAATTTTATATTGGAAAGCGTTTTTCGTTCTCCGGATAACAGAACCACTTCAAGAACGGTTTGCAGGGGATACGGATTTTCGGGGAGGGTATGCTTGAATAAGGCGTAGACCTCTCCTGATTTATGTTCATTGGGGGAAGCAATGCCTATCTGTACGATGTGGTCGGCGGGAATAATGGTCTTAGCTGCGGGGTTTTGTGAAACAACTGTTCCGATTGAAGCGGATGTGTTTGCGGGACTTAAAAAGAATTCATAACGAATATCAGCCTTAGTGATTAACGCAAGTGCATCATCAAATTTTAAGCCCGTTAGCGCGGGCACTTCAAGCTCTTTAGCCTCAAGCCCCTTGCTTACCACAAAACTAATTTTTATCGGGCCTGAAATTTTTGTTCCCGACAGGGGATTTTGATCCAGAATAGTGCCGCTGATTTCCGGCGAATACTGATAGAGTACAGGTTTTTGAACCGAGAGAAGCGGAAGTTCGCTTCCGCCTTGCCTCTCACCGCCGAAAAGAGATTGGAATTCATTTTCAACGTCATTAAGATTTTTGCCGATATAAGAGCCCACGGCGCTTAACAGAACGCCTTGACTTACCACAAGCCGTATGCGCCTGCCCGCTTTGACAATGGCGCCGGGTTTGGGGTCTTGTTCAAGGATAAGCCCTTTTTCTGCGGCGGACTGTGAATACCGGAGCTGTATCCGGGGATACAATTCTTTGTTCTGAAGCTCAATAAGGGCGGCAGGAAGTTCCTTGCTCCGTACATCGGGAACCATCACTTCTTCGGCACCCCGCGCGAATACAAAAAAGACCGCGATGGTAATGATGGCGGCAAAAACAAAGAGCGTTGCACAAAGGCCCCCAAAAAGGCGGACCCTGTTAAAAATACCGTACCCTAATTTATCCGATCCCTCCGTTTCCAAAGACGGACGCACTGTATTGTTTGTATCCTCTTGCTTTTCCATATATACTCCGCTGCTCTAAACTCGAGCACTGCTGTTTTGGCGCGCCGTTGGATTTAAACCATATCCGCGAACAAACGCAGGCCTTTTAAATTAAAACCGATCCCTCAAAATCCCGTGCCCCGTTCAAAAAGTTCTTCCAGTCAAGGACTTTTTTTGTTTTGTACTGTAGTAAATTTGCACAATAAACACCGCATCCGGTTTGAATCAGGATGCCGGCATCTTTATCCACGCCGATTACCGTACCGGGAAGCGATTCCGCTTTCCCCGGATTCCTTTCTATCCCCGCTTCAATTATACCTGTATAGACTTTTCCCGCAAGTATGAACAGCTCATTCCCGTTATGCATAGTGCCGGAAAGGGGCCAAGGGGTAAAAGCCCGAATTCGGGCGTCAATGACTTCCGCGCTTTCTTTCCAGTCTATACGCCCGTCTTCTTTTTTTAATGTCCCGAAATAGCTGGCTTTTTCGTTATTTTGCCGGACCGATTGAGCCTTCCCTTCGGCGATGGAACGCAGCACCGTGACAAGCATAAGAGGAGCTTTTTCCCCGACAATTTTGCTTAAATCCGTTGTCGTTTCAGTCCGTGAAAGCGGGATCGTCTCCTGCGCGAGAATATCGCCCGAGTCAAGCTTTGCGGCAAGATACTGAATACTGATCCCCGTCTCCGTATCACGATTCAGAATAGCCGCTTGAATCGGTGCCGCTCCCCTGTATTTAGGGAGCAGCGAGGGATGAATATTGATGCCGCCCAAGGGGAAAAGTGAGAGGAATTGTGTGCTAAAAATCTTGCCATAGGCAAAAACGACAAGTAAATCCGCTTTTAGATCGGCAATTTCGTTAAAGTGACTACCCTTTAAATCCGGTGCTTTTATAATTTTGATTGCCTCTTTCCCCCGGTGGATACGTTTTTCAGAAAGAAGTGCAGCCCCTGCCGCGATCTCGTTTGGCATCAATTCTTTTTTTCTGCCCTGTGCGCTGTCAGGATTTGTCAGGACAGCAGTGAGCGTACAGAAATCCTCATTGGAGAGAGTTTCCAAACAGTGGAGCGCAATCCCCGAGCTTGAAGCAAATATGATCTTCATTGGTTTTCTTGTTTATTTGCCGATAGTTTTTCGTATTTTGTTAAGAGGCGCTCTTTTTTTGCGTTACTCAAGTGATCGATAAAAAGAACTCCCTCAAGATGATCGTATTCATGCTGAATAACACGGGCAAGAATGCCGTCCGCATCAATGGTAAAGGGGCGTCCTTTTTCGTTCCAAGCCTGAACTTTAACACGCGCCGGACGGATAAGATCCGCCCAGACGCCGGGCACGGACAGACAGCCTTCTTCATAGCTGGACTTTTCTTCCGAAGTTTCGATGATTGAGGGGTTGATAAACACCAAAGGCTCATCGTTTTGAATATGAACGACAAATATCCGTTCCGGTACGCCAATCTGAGGGCCTGCAAGTCCTACGCCTTTTTGTCTGTGGAGCATCTCCAGCATCTCTTCCGCTAAAGGCTTGTAATGGTCATCAATCTTTTTGACAGGACGGCTCTTCTGCCTAAGCAGCTCATTCCCCAATGTGAGTATATCCATTACGTGAATTATAAAAAAAAAGCGTATGAAAATCAATAAGCATAAGGCTTACTGATCGTATAGCAATTCTCATTGGGCTATTGAATGAGAGCCCAAGCGTTTTTATAATGATGGTGCCATGACGCGAGAAAAAAACCTTACTGTTTCCCAAATAACTGAACTTATCAAAAATACTCTTGAAAATGAGTTTGGGTCTGTTTGTGTTGAGGGTGAGATTTCCAATTTTAAGAGTTATCCTTCCGGACATATCTATTGGACCTTAAAAGATGCAAATGCGGTGATATCTGCGGTGATGTTTAAAAATTCCGTGCGGCTTCTTGATTTTAAACCGAAAGACGGGATGAATGTGCTGGCCTACGGGAGTATTCAGGTTTATCCGCCGCGGGGTGCTTATCAGTTTGTTGTGTCAAAGATGGAAGAGCTTGACGGTACCGGTGATATTCTCGCTATGCTTGAAAAACGAAAGCGAGCTCTTGCCGGGGAAGGTCTTTTTGCGGAGGAACGGAAAAAAGCTATTCCGCGTTTTCCCGAAACGATAGGCGTTGTTACTTCGCCTCGGGGTGCGGCTATCCGCGATATTTTGCAGGTTTTAGGCCGACGCGCTGCGGGTCTACACGTGATTGTTCTTCCGGTTCCGGTGCAGGGAGCGGAAGCTGCGGCTCTTATCGCACGGCGTATTGAACAGGCAAACCAGTGGAATCTTGCTGATGTGCTGATAGTCGGACGTGGTGGGGGTTCCATGGAAGATCTGCTGCCTTTTTCTGAAGAATCCGTTGTGCGCGCTGTCGCAGGCTCTCAAATTCCGGTGATAAGTGCGGTCGGGCATGAGATCGACTGGGCACTCTGCGATTTTGCTGCCGATCTCCGCGCTCCGACTCCCTCGGCGGCAGCGGAGCTTGTCTCGGAAAACCGCGCCGAAACATTAAACGGGGTGCGCCGTTTTTCAGTTCAGATCCGACAGTCTGTTCTTTCGCGGCTTGAGCGCGCCCGCCTCCTTATAAAACCTTTTGGCGCCGATAATCTGGAAACGCGTTTCCGTTTTATACTGCAGCCACAGTTGATCCGATTTGACGATGCGAAAGAAGAACTCCTTGACGCTATTGGCGAAATTACCCAAAAACTTCGCCGCAGACTTGATATCCTCCAAACAAGTTTGGAAAGCGCAAACCCTCGTTCAATTTTAGAACGGGGATTTTCCGTGGTGATCAACGCCTCAACAGGCAAGGTACTGCGTCGGGCAAGCGAAACAAAAGAGGGGGATTTACTGTCTATCCGCCCGCTTGAAGGGCTGGTACGGGCAAAAGTAGAAGGCGATTAACAGGGCTTATGGAAGTGTCCCACAAGCCCCGAAAAACACAATGCTTCAGGTTTTAAACTGCCTTCACCTTAATAAACTTGTTATAAATCGTATCAATCATAACGGAAATCGCATTATCGCCTGAAACATTACAGGCCGTGCCAAAACTGTCCTGTGTGATATACAGGGCAATCAGCAGGGCGGCAACCGCTCCGTCCGATGGGATGCCGACAATGGGAAGGAACGGCAGAGCAGTCATGATTGAGCCGCCGGGGGCTCCCGGGGACGCGACCATCGCGACTGCCAGAGTCATAATAAAAGGAACAATAAGGCCAAGCGTGATCGGCATATTGTACATCAGCTGGACTGCCGTAACACAGCATACAATCGTGATCATGGAACCGGCCATGTGGATATTCGCGCAGAGCGGTATCACAAATTTCCGAATTTCAGGAGATACGCCATCTGCGGCGGCACATTCAAGGTTAACCGGAATGGTAGCGACAGAAGACTGGGTTCCGACTGCGGAAAGGTATCCGGGAATCTGATTTCGAAGGAGGAAAAACGGATTTTTTTTGCTCACAAGGGCACCTATGCAGTATAAAAAGAAAAGATACGCCAGATGTAACGTGATAACGGTCAGGAAGACCTTCCAGAGCAGGTTTAAAATTTCAAAGGTTCTTCCGCTTACGGTCATATTGATAAAAGTTCCGCAGATGTAAAGCGGTAAGAGCGGAATAATAACAACGCGGAGAACAGAGTTGATAATATCCGAAAACTCGGAAAAAGCGCCATACAGGGTATTCCCCCTGTTTGTTGCTCTCATTGAGCTGATGCATAAGCCTAAAATAAATGCGAGTACTACCGCGCCGGTAACATCAATAGGTTGGGCAAGCGGGATTGAAAAAAATGGCGAGAGCATTCCGGCTTCGGGATCCTGCACACTGCTGCCGGCAAAGGAGATGATAAAACTTGGGAAAAAATTAATCGCCGTAAAAAAGGCGACAGAACCGGCAATAAGTGAAGATACATAAGATATACCGCCGGTAACAAGCAAAAGTTTTCCCGCACCTTGCGAAAGGTCAGCAATACCCATAGTGACAAAGGCGATAATCATCAAAGGAATGACAAAGCGCAAAAATGAGCTAAACAAAGTCGAAGCGGTAATGATAACCCTGCTGAACTCTTTTGGCGCAAACTGTCCGATAAGAACGCCCAGGGAAATCGCGATAATCAGCTTAAACGCGAGACCTAATTTAAATTTTTTTTTCACTATTCCTGCTCCTTCTCTATTGAAAATATGGTTTCAAGTATACAACACTATTGATAAAAAAGCAAATTGTCTGCCCGTGGCGGCCTGGCGATTATACACAAGTTTAAAGAAGACAAAAGATGGTATACCGGAAGCACGGAACAGCTTTTTGTAGGGCAATTATGAACACGAGGACATAGGGAACAGCTTTGAGGACAAGCGCCTCGGGTAAGGGGGGCTAAAATCACGGATATAAATGAGGAACGCTTCGAGGCATCGCAGGAGATGGCGGTGCCATGGAAGAAATATGTTTCGGTACAATTTCAGAATATGACCTATCGTTATGCCAAGATATGATTTTAAAAAGTCCGACGCTAAAAAGCGGTGATATTCTGATAAATGATCGCGGCTTTTTATCGCGAGAAGTGATGAATAAGTTAGATAATGAATATTATGTGTTTGTCACGACCGATAGCTTTATGGCTCGTTGGAATTATCAATGAGGAAACGGCTTGATCCGGTTTTAGCTAACGCATAGGCGCGGCTGCGAATTGAAGATTCTGAATAATTCGTTTGACAATGGCCGAGGAATTTTGGGCGGCAATGGGAAGATATTCATCAAAGGTGAGCGGCGATTCTTCACCGGCAATATCTGAAAGGCAGCGCAACACAAGATAGGGAGTATTAAACAGGGTGCAGCTATGGGCGATAGCCGCGCTTTCCATTTCTACCGCGCGGACGCCGGGGAAAAGTTCCGCGAGCTCTCTTGCCCGTTTTGAATCACTCAGAAATACATCTCCTGAACAGATCAAGCCGGGGATAGCTTTGAACCCGACGGGCAATGCGTCTTCTTTTTGTAAGTCACGGACCGCATCTTCCGCTGCTTTTATTAAATTATCCCTTACCGGAAACACCTCCGAATTCTGTCCGGGAAGCTGGCCTTTCTTGTAACCGAAAACAGTAAGATCAACGTCGTGGTAGATAAGGCCGCTTGAAATAACCGCGTCTCCGAAATTCAAAGACTCCGCACCGTGCGGATTTATGCCTCCGGCACTGCCGGTATTGATCACACAGGAGGGCGCATATTTGTTTATCAGTGTTGTACAGCCGACCGCCGCCTGCACCTTGCCTATTCCGCAACGCAGAAGGACCGTCTCCTTGCCGTGGATTTTCCCCAGATAAAATTCAAAACATGATACCTTTTCTGTTTTTACATCCTGCATATCATGTTTAAGAATCTGTACTTCTTCTTCCATTGCGCCGATTACAGCAATCATAGATCCTCCCCGGATTTTGCTTTTAAGCGTTACTAGTAACGATACTACGATACCGGAATAAGAAACAAGGTGATCAGAATCGCGTGCAGCGACTCTGATCTGGTTTTTTACAAACATATTTTTCACGTTGCGTTGACAGGGGCAGCACGTGTAATGTTACGCCAACGTGATAATGTCCCCTCTATAGCAACGTGAAAATGTCCCCTCAGGTATAATAAGCCGAGGTAAAAATATGGCAAGGAAATTGCTGATGGGACAAAAAGAATTGCTAA
>JAITXS010000118.1 GCA_031284645.1 Spirochaetaceae bacterium
GGTAAAAATAACTAAAAGCTCGGTTACGGGGAATGATTGGGCGGATTTAGTCGCCGAAGTCGACACACGGAAGTGGTCGGATATTGTAATGTTTCGTTTTATACGGACACAGGGAGCCATCGGTGAACTTGTCGTGCGCGATTTCCACTCACGTCTTAAAGAAGAAAAAGCAAGCAAAGGCATTTGTGTCGCCGTTGGGAAATTCAGCGACGAAGCCAAAAAATTCACCGATAGCCGCCTGATTGACCTCGTTGAGAAAAACGCATTAATGTCAATTCTCAATAACTTGGACTCAAGAATGCAAGCGTCTGTTGCGGCCTCTAAACTAAAAAATTAAACAATCTTTTGTAAAATTCAGTTTTAAGGAATTTTCTGCTGTTTTAAAAGCCGCTTCCAACGCAAGGCAAGACTTGAATGTCCAAGTTAAGGCTTTAGGTCTACCAGCTATTGTACCTGCGATCTCCCCCGCCGCCGCCGCCCCTGCTGTCGCGGCGCGGTTTGTCCATAGCTTCGTTTACCCTTATCGTCCGTCCATCAAGCGGCTTTCCGTTAGCCTCTTGAATCGCGGCGGCAGCCTCATCGTCCAAGCTCATTTCAACAAAGCCAAAGCCTTTTGAATTACCGCTTTCGCGGTCTTTTACGATCTGTGCGGATTCTACGGTTCCAAAACCAGCAAAATAATTCCGCAAACTTTCTTCAGTAGTCTGATAAGACAAATTACCGATGTAGAGTTTCTTACTCATCTATAAATTTCCTTCTCCCGTCAAACCGGACGGGCACGTTTTTAAGCGTATCATAATTCAAAAAATTGGACAAGAAGGCATGAGCCCTCTGTCAATGGCCCTCTTGCCGGTAGCTACATCAATTTATGCCCAAGATACCCCATCCTCGCCCTGGATCGTGTATCCTTCCAAATGCTCCGCCTATTTTCTCTGTCTGCCTGCGTTATTTCCATGATTCCCCCCGGGGAATATTTTCAGCATACCATAGTTTTTGTTCGTTTTGAACTTTTTAAATGTTTTTGCCGTAATTAAACGTTGACATAAACGCGGACACCCCATAAAACGCAGACAAAAGCGCAGACACCCCATTGACTATTCTCTGTATTTATGGCAGAATACGAAATTGTGATTTAATTGCCGTCTATCATCTATCAGCGTAAATGAGGCTCCGATGGCTTTCCATAATTTTATACTAAAAGGCGATATCATATACAGTGAATCGCTGCGTTCACTAAAAACATTCCCCGCAGGCTTTCTTGTTTGTGAAAACGGTAAATCTGCCGGTGTTTTCCCCCGTATACCCGATGAATTTACACATCTGCCGGTAAAAGATTTTTCGGGTAAGGTTATTATCCCGGGTTTGGTTGACCTTCATTGCCATGCCCCCCAGTACGCGATTCGCGCCTTGGGTATGGATAGTCAGCTTCTTGAATGGCTCGAACGCAGGGCCTTTCCCGAAGAAACGAAATACCACGATATTGATTATGCGCGCCGCGCCTATTCGCTTTTGATTGCCGGGCTTAAAAAAAGTCCGACAACTCGTATTTGTCTTTTTGCATCGACTCATGTCAATTCAACAGTGCTCCTTATGAATATGCTGGAGGAATCAGGGCTCGTAGCCTGTGTGGGCAAAGTAAATATGGATCGCAACGCACCGGATACTTTGCGGGAAAAAGACGCAGAAACTTCCGCAAGGGCGACACGGGAATGGCTTGAAAAATTTTATGCGGATAGTACACATTTTAAAAACATAGCACCCATTCTTACTCCCCGGTTTATCCCCAGTTGTTCCGATTCCTTAATGGAATCTCTTTCCCTGATACAAAAAGAATATGCCCTCCCTCTGCAATCGCATCTTTCGGAAAATCGAAAAGAAGTTGCCTGGGTTCGGGAATTGTCCCCTGAAAGTTCTTGTTATGCTGATAGTTATGCCCATTTCGGTCTTTTCGGCGGAAATGTACCAACCATTATGGCGCACTGTGTGTGGCCTGACGAAAATGAATTAAGCCTGATCCGTGATCGAGGCGTCTATGTGGCTCACTGCCCCCAGTCAAACCAAAATCTGGCATCGGGAATCGCGCCGGTGAGATGCTATCTTAACGCCGGTGCCAAAGTCGGGCTTGGCAGTGACCTTGCCGCCGGTTCTCATATTTCGATTTTCCACGCCATGATGGATGCGATTCAGGTTTCAAAAATCCGTTCGTGTCTTATTGATCAAGATGATGCGCCGTTAAGTTTGGCTGAAGCCTTTTATCTTGGAACAGCAGGCGGCGGCGCTTTTTTCGCCGAAATTTGCCGGGGATCGGGCCCGTCAAAGTCCGGTTCTTTTGAGGCTGGTTACGATTTTGACGCCCTTGTTTTGGACGATAGCAATCTTGGTTCACCTTTTGAGCTTTCACTCTTTGAACGACTGGAACGGCTTGTTTACCTGTCCGATGACAGGAACATCAACGCAAAATATGTAAGAGGAAAGCATCTGTTTTAAACGTGCCTTGGAAGATGAAATTTCCGCTCTGTTTTTTGCAAACCCGGAATGTTCCGGGAATCTTTGCACCTGTTTTCCCCTCCTTGTTCAAAGGCGACACACTCTTTTCCCTTGGGCATTTCCATGCGTGTATCATGGATGAGGTATGACGTCTTTCCTTTCTTTTTTGTATCGTGTATACTACCGGAATGAAATTAGCTGTTATCGGAACTTCGGATATTTCCCGTCAATTTATTGTGGGCGCTTTGGAAGCGGGCTTTACGCTTGCGGCGCTGTGTTCGCGTTCCGCTGAAAAGGGCGCGGATTTTTTGACACGCTGCAAAGCCGGCACCGGCAAGAGCGGCATTGCAGAGACGCGCGTGTTCACGGATATTGCTGCAATGTCCGCGTGCCCTGATGTGGATGTGGTGTATCTTGCCACACCACCTGCACTGCATTTTGAACATGCGCTTGCGGTGATTAATGCGGGCAAGCATGTGCTTGTAGAAAAGCCCTGTTTTTCGTCGGTGGCGCAGGTCAAATTTGCCATCGAAGCGGCGCGGCAAAAAAACGTGTTCCTGCTGGAAACGATGCGCCTTTTTTACAGCCCGCTTACGGAAAAACTCATCAGCGCCTTACCAATGATAGGTCCTGTCCGCTATGTATCGCTCAATTATATGCGCTATTCATCCAAGTATGATGACTACAAGCGCGGCATTGTGCATCCCTCGTTTTCCGGTGAGATGGGCGGTGGTGCCTTGTCCGACCTGTGCGTGTATGCCGTGTATCTTGCGCTCATCCTGTTTGGCAAGCCAAATCGCGTGCAGTACGCGGGCGTGCCGCTTATTTGCGGCGCGGATGGCATTGCAACGCTGCTTTTGTCATATCCCGGTTTTAATTGCGTTATCAACGGTTGTAAACTATCCACCGCGCAAACACCGAGCGAAATCCAGGGCGAAAACGGCTCTCTCCTGATAGACAACCCGTTTATGCGGGCGGGGATTCATTTTCAGAGTAATGAGGCAAAGACTGATAAAAAAGAATTATTCCGGCAGGACTTTAATGATATGGTAACGCAGCAAAAAGCCTTGCACGACATTATCGCCGCACACGACACAGAGCGGCTTTCGCGCGCGCACCGGTTTATGCTGGACAGCACGGCGATTTTGGATCAGTGCCGCGCTGCCATATAGCTGGCAGGGTTAAACAATGGTATTTCGTTTCCTGTTATCAGCATTTTTCAATGTCGGCACCAAGTGCGGATAGACGGGGCACAATGTTTTCATAACCACGTTCAATCTGATAAACATTGCGGATAAGACTTTTTCCCTCGGCGCATAGGGCGGCGATAACCATAGCCATACCGGCGCGGACATCAGGGCTTGTCAGCACTGAGCCTGAAAGTTTGGCGGGGCCTGAGACAACGGCGCGGTGGGGATCGCAGAGGACAATGCGTGCCCCCATGCCGATCAGCATGTCAACAAAATACATACGCGATTCAAACATTTTTTCGTGAATAAGCACGGTGCCTTCCACTTGAGTGGCGAGCACGGTGATGATACTTGTTAAGTCCGGCGGGAAGCCGGGCCAGGGAGCATCGTCAATTTTCGGTATCATACCGCCAAGATCGTGATTTACTTTTAAAGACTGATTTTTCGCAAGACAGAGGGTAGTGCCGGAATGTTCCCAGACAACACCGAGTTTGCCGAACGAGATTTTTGCAGGCCGTATATCGCGGGGTTTTATACCGGTTATGATAATTTCGCCGCGTGTCGCGGCAGCAAGTCCCAAAAGAGATCCGACTTCCATGTAGTCCGCTCCGATTTCAAAATCGCAGCCGCCGAGTTTATCTACGCCGTCTATCGTGAGGATGTTTGAGCCGGTGCCCTGAATTTTTGCTCCCATCTCGATCAACATACGGCAGAGATCCTGACAGTGGGGCTCCGAAGCGGCATTGCTTAAGATTGTTCTTCCTTTTGCCAGTACCGCCGCCATGATAGCATTTTCCGTGGCTGTTACCGAGGCCTCATCAAGAAAAATATCTTCCCCTCTAAGATGCGCCGCGGAAAATTGATAGTACTCGTTTACGCTTAGTTCCGCACCAAGTTCAGTAAGTGCAAGGAAATGAGTATCCAGTCTTCGCCGGCCGATAACATCCCCGCCCGGGGGCGGTAGTACCGCAGAACCTGTCCGCGCCAGCAAGGGGCCTGCGAATAAAATCGAGGCACGGATCTTTTCAGCGTATTCGGCAGGGATAATAGAGCTTGTTATAGAAGAGGCACAAAGACGCCAAACACCCGGCCCTTCCTGTCGGGCCTGACCGCCCAGAGCGCAAAATACATCAAGCATTACATGAACATCTTCGATATCCGGAATATTCCGCAATATAATAGGATCAACGCTTAAAAGCGCGGCGGCAATACAGGGGAGCGCGGCATTTTTATTACCGCTTACTCGAATTGTTCCTGATATCGGGTTTCCTCCCCGAACACTATATTGGTTCACAATATTTCTATCTCCGTGGTATCAAGGATTTATCTTGTCAAAGTTTTATCCCGATTGAAGTGCACTCTCAATTTTTATTGTATTCTGCCAAATGCCTGTAAATCAAGATGTTTTATTAAGTATACTATAAAAAAAGTCAGGAGGCAATGCGCTGCCGCTTATGCCGGCATCATTCACCATTGCGGCTTTTCTTCTAAATCGGGGGGTGTTCGCTTTTCGTCTATACCGGTTTTACCCGACGCTCAATAACATGACCGGCGGATACGGCTCGGGTTTATTGCACAGGAATGGCTTCGCTCTCTTTATTTTTGAGCATGTCTTCGACTTTTGCCATGAGTTCTTCAAGCCCACGGCCTTCTTTGACAGAGATGGAGACGGGGTTGGGACAGATGTTTTGCAGGTGGAGGAGGGTTTCAGCAGGAAGATCGCAGTCGGTTTTATTGAGTGCGGTGATCATCAGGCTGTGTTCCGCGCCGAGGGAGGCAAGGACATCCATGCTTGTTTTGAAGAATTTTTCTGCATCAGGATCGGATGCGTCAAGGACTTGTATGAGTATGTCGGCCAGGGTTACTTCTTCGAGGGTTGAGCGGAAGGCGTCCACGAGGTCGTGGGGGAGGCGGCGGATGAAACCGACTGTGTCCACAAGAAGCATGGGGGAAGGCCGTTCTATGCGGCGTGCTGTGGTGTCGAGTGTGGCAAAGAGTTTGTCGGCAACGAATGTATCGGATCCGGTAAGGGCGTTGAGGAGCGAGGACTTACCGGCGTTGGTATAGCCGACAAGGGCGACCAGCGGGATATCTCCTTTTTGACGTTTTTTACGCTGGACAGCGCGGCTGTTTTGTATCTCACAGAGGTCTTTTTTTAGTTTGGTGATTTTATTTTGGACAAGTCGGCGGTCGCTTTCGAGTTTGGTTTCGCCGCTTCCTTTTGCGCCGTAGCTGCCGCCTCGTTGTCGGGCAAGGTCAAGGTATTTATGGCTTAGGCGCGGAAGGCTGAACTCAAGGCGGGCCAGCTCTACCTGAAGTCTCGCTTCCCGGGTTTGGGCGCGGGAGGCAAAAATCTGGATGATAAGCTCGCGGCGGTCAAAGGTCGATACATTCGTAAGGTCTTCCCAGTTGCGCTGCTGGGAGGGGCTTAGATCCCAGTCAAGAATGATGCAGTCGGCGTTGAGCTCCCCGCATTTTGATGCAATCTCCTCGGCTTTGCCCTTTCCTATTCCGTATTTCGCACTATACTCACGCAGGCGGATAATTTCCTGTCCCGCAATTTCCAGGCCCATAGTGCCGACAAGTCCGCGTAATTCTTTCGCAAGAGACAGCGCTTCCGCTTTGCTGGTTCGCTTATCCGAAATACCGGCTAAAAATACCCGCTTAGGCGGGTCTTGGGTTTCATACATTATCAAGACCCAGATTTGCAAGATAGCTTTTTGCCGGAAGGTCTTCGGGATCAAGCTCAAGTACCGTACGGAAGAATCCTTCCGCGGATTTTTTGTCACCTGTTTTCAAACAGAGTATCGCCAGATTCGAAATGATTTTTATGTTTTCATTTTCAAGCGTAAGGGCAATTTCCAATTCTTTTTTCGCGGATTGTAAATCGCCGATTTCCATAAGACAAAGGGCAAGTTCGTTGCGTGTATCGGCTTTGCTGCCGTCGAGTTCCAGGGCTTTTCGCAATGCCGCCGCCCCGTCTTCCCAGCGCTCCCGCCGTCTGAGTGCCCAGCCGAGAAGGAACCATGCCCGCCACATATCGGGGTGTTGTTCAAGGAAGGGCCGCAGGATATTCATCCCTTCATCTTCCTGTCCCTTACGAATAAGTGTATACGCATGATAAAAACGTTCGTCATCAAGATTCCGTTTTTCAATACCGCGAATATTGGCAAGCGCTTTTGCTTTTTTCATCTCATCGTCGGCAATATTCACATATTCGGAAAAGTATTCATGCGCCGCCGGGTAATCTCCCAGTTTTTTATAAAAAAACCCCGCATTAAACAGGGTGTTCGGCAGAATTTCTTCAACAGAAAGCGCTTTTTTGTAGGCTTCTTCAGCTTCTTTAAGCACCGTTTCCGCCGCACTGTCCTTACCGTTCCGTCTTAAATAATCAAACTGATCTTCCAGCACCACGGCGTCAAGCAAGAGTACCTCAGGCTTAACAGGAAAAAGTGCCTTTAAGGCATTGAGAATTTCCCGCGCTATAACAAAATCTTTGTTTTTCGATTTTAAAATGGCCGCACCTGAAAATTCTTTCAGAATGTTCGGTTTTACGGCAAGAATAAAATTCCGGTAATAAGCAAGATACTCGACCGGACTTCCCTCAACAAGGACACGGATCATTCCGGCGATAATCATTTCAATTGTCAGCTTGTCGTTTTTGAATGCCGATTCTGCGGCTGCTTCGTCTAAGTCCACAGGCAGGGGAATTGCCGGATCGAATTGAAAATCACTATGAAGATTTTCGAGTTTTGCTAAAAAAGTTTCGGGAAGATATACCAAAAAATAAACTCCAAGCCGGATACGCTATTATTTTACCGAAGCCGCATTGCCGCTGACGGATTTCGTTGTATCCGCAACAGGCGGAACCGTTCCCTCTGTTTTTGCGGGATCGGCACATTCTGCTTCGCCGTTCGGCTCAGCGCTTTTGGGTGCAGGCGGGGCCACTGCTTGGGGTTTTACCGGAGAAATCCGTACGGTACTTACATAGGAACTAAGTCGTGTTTTATAGCTCATCGGTACATGATCGTCATACAGCATGGTAAGAACAGCCATCTCCGGGTGACCTTCCGCTTTTTCAGCCCCAAGCAATTTCCCGTTTATTGTGTAGGATTCACGCGGTTCATCAAAATCAAATCTTACGGAACAAGGTTTATTTTCGAATTGTTCGGCAACACCTTTGACAAAAAAACGCGCACCGCGAAAACCAATATCTCGTAAAATACAACGGTGCACGGCATTATCCATGACCATACCAATCTCATTACCCATAAAACGCATTTTCCGTATGGCATCGGCATTTACCAAAAAACGTTCTTCCCCGCGCTTTGCATAGCGGTAATTTGCATCAAGAATCCGGCCCATGATTTCAATAAGATCATCCGGCGGTCTCTGTGAATATTGCAGATTAAAAAGCGACATGTCAGCGGAATCACCGTACATTTGCGTGTTTGTTACCCTGGCAGGCACAAGAAAGGCAACCTGTTCTTCAGTGGAAGGAATTTTAAAGCAAAAACGCAAACTTGCCACGTTGTTGAATTGCTTCAGTTTATCTATAATACCTGATTTATTATTTGCAACGATTTTTGCCATTTCAAAAGAGGTCGTGTAAATAACACAAGGGAAAAAGTCCGAACCACACTTGAGATTTACCATTTTTGTCAATAAACCGGTAACTTGAATAACCTCTTTCGTAAAAGTTACCGGTACCGGCTTAAATTGTTCGTAGTATTCATTTATTTTAACACGAGGTAAAGTTTCCATATTCTCAATGATATCCATTTTTTCTGATTTAGTAAAGCGTCCGCATTGCCTAAAAAATAATCTAGCTGAAAAGGGGTGGTTGCCCAAGAACTAAAATCTAGCCGAACTTAAGCTCATGAAAACTTAAGCGACATCCTGACAGGATGTGTTTTTAGTATAA
>JAITXS010000126.1 GCA_031284645.1 Spirochaetaceae bacterium
CGGACAGGAATGTAAAGTGGAGCATAAGCCCCGACGGAGTGGCAACGGTAGACAGAGATACCGGGCTGGTAATATTGATAAGCCCGACAGAAAACAATGGAGAGGCGATAATAACGGCGAAAACAGTCGGCAAGGATGCAGGCGGCTATGAGAAATCAGAGAACTGCACCGTAAAGGTAAACACTGTGCCGGTAGGGAGTGTGACGGTATCTCAGCAGACGCTGAACCTTGATGCGGGGGGCAGTCCGTCAAAACTTACGGCATCTGTGGAGCCGTACAATGCAACGGACAAGAGAGTAAAGTGGGAGATTTTACCATCAAGCCCTGCCGGTGTGGTGACGGTAGACGAAGACACCGGACTGGTAACAGCGCTGAAAGTGGGGACTGTGACGATAAGGGCAATATCTGTAAGCGATAGTGGCAAGTATTCGGACTGTACGGTGAAGGCGGTACCGATAAGCTTTCCTGTGGCAGATGAGTACAGATTTATGCCCGGGGGCACAGTACCGGAGGGCTATCCATGGGCAGCGAATAGTGGGGATTCTTTTGGTAATAAGAGCGACGCTAAAGCACCAGCTGGTGGTATAGATGTAGACTCTTTTGTAATAGGCAGGACGGAAGTGCGGTATGCGTTATGGTATATAGTGAAGGCGTGGGGAGAAGAGCGCGGGTATTACTTCCAGAATCCGGGGCGAGCGGGGAACACTGGTAGTGCAGAGGATCCTGCTATAGAGGCGAACAGGGATCAGCCGGTAACGGAGGTAAGCTGGCGGGATGTGGTGGTATGGTGTAATGCGTATAGCGAGATGACAGGGAAGCAACCGGTGTATTACGCCGACGATGCAGGGACTATTTTATTAAAGGATTCACGGTGGGATACTAATCCTACAGCGGTAGACGGGGCGAAACAACTGGACAGGAATGGGTATAGGTTACCGACAGAGGCAGAGTGGGAATATGCGGCGAGGGGAGGGGAACCGAATGATGCTATAGGGTCTGCATGGAAATATAACTATGCGGGGAGTAACGAGCCAAATGGTGTTGCGTGGCAGAGTGATAATGCAAATGCCACGACACATTTTGTAGGGCAGCTGGCGGCAAATAGTGCAGGGCTGTATGACATGAGCGGTAATGTGTGGGAGTGGTGTTTTGAAAATTGCCATTCGGATACGGGCCGTGTGGATCGGGGCGGGAGTTGGTCCAGGGATGCGACGACCAGCTCGGTGTCCGTTCGTGGCAACCTCAACCCCTCTGCCACGTACTCCGATGTGGGGTTCCGGTTGGTCTGCTCCCGCTAAGTTTGCAGGGGAAATCTCTAAGTAGGTAAAGGGTTTGGGGTAGGGGGCTTTCTGATCAGAACTTCACCCTCTACCCGAAGCAAAGAGCTAAGGACTTCGGGACGACACAGAATTTCTGATAAAATCTATACCCCATACCCGAAGCAAAGGTTTAGGAAAGTTCGGAATGGTAAGGACTTTCTGGTAAAGTCTAAACCCTATACCCTTTCCCCCATTACCCTACTAACACACTTTGCGAGACTCAAAAAGTCTTCGGGTGAAAGATTTTCCGCACGTTCTTCAGGCGCGATCTCACATTGGCGCAAAATCTCAACAGGATCGTGTGTTATATCCTGTCTTTTTAAAAAGACACCTAAATTATTTTTAATTGTTTTTCTGCGGGACGAGAAAAGAGTCCGGACAAGCGGCACAAAACAAAGCGGGGGAGGGGTAATATTTTCTTTTAACTCAAGAGAGATGCCTTGTGACTCAACATGAGGTACAGGAAAGAATGATTCTCCTTTGAGCACGGATAATAATTTTGTATGATAAAAGCAGGCAAGCAGCACGGAAAGGGATGAATAATCCTCACTTGATTTTTTTGCCGCAATGCGCCGCGCCACTTCTCTTTGAACAGTAACAACTATGCGGGAAAAGAAAAAATTGTTCTCAGCAAAATCGCCCAATAGTTTCGCGCCTATATTATAAGGGAGATTACCGAATAGTTTAAGCGGCCGACCTTCTGTGGGACAAAGCCGCCATCGCTCAAATACATCGCCCTCAATGAGCGTAAATTTTGTTTCATCTGAAAAGATTTCTTTTAAAACAGAACAGAAACCTCGGTCAATTTCAAATGCGCATACCCGCGCTCCACGTTTGAGTAAAAGAGCGCTCATCGCACCAAGACCAGCACCGATTTCCCATACATCATCATCTTCTTTGATCTGTAGTGCATCAACTAAATGATTACGCGCAGAAGGGTTTATTAAAAAATTCTGCCCGAATTTCTTTTGCATACCCAATCCGCGTTCTTCTAAAAATTTTTTTAACGCCGCCGGTGAATCATAATGAACAATGTTTGGTATATTTGACATAATCATGCCGGCTTAGACAGAAATCCGCCTTATCTTCTGTCTTAATTTTAATCTATGCCGACAGACAGAGAGTAACACAAAAGGCATTATTATTCCAAGTACTATAAAAAACGAGGGATCGATTATCGTTAACTCCGGCGCTTTGCCTGCCAGATACGCGGTTTTTTCAAGCGCTTTATACAGAAGAGAAAGGCAGGTCTCAAGCGGAGCTGTTATAGGAACCGGAAAGAAAAATGCGGCAAGATAGATGATAGAAGCTATCATAAATACCGTGGTAAGTGGTACCATAACAAGACCTGCAATAATGCCAATAGGGCGCAGGCTTGCGAAGAAATATTCAGTAATTGAAATCGTTGCGAAAAACGCGCCAAGTGAGGCCGACAGGGGTTCACTTAAAAACGTCGGGATGATCCCGCGTGATAACTCAGCGATGCGCTGCCCTAATACAAGGATCCCAAGCAGCGCCAGATACGACAAGATAAAAGAAATACTCTCTCCCGATGAGCTGTCGATGACAAGCTGGACGATAAATGATACAGCTAAAAGCCGCACGGCGTCTTTCCGCCACGAAAAAAGAATCGTAAGTGCGCCGATAAGATACATTAAAGCCGACCGGACAAGAGAGGGCTGCGCCCCGACAAGAGTGACATAAAGTATTGTAAACACAGCGCATACCACTGTCGAAATTTTTAAGCCCAAAGGTTTTTTCAGCAAAAACGTAATTATTGATGAGATGATCGCAAGGTGCATTCCTGAAAGAGCCAGAATATAAGAGCACCCCGCGTTTTGATATTGCGCAGCAAGTTTCGAATCAAGATTATCCCGTATGCCAAGGAGCAGGGCAAGGGCAAGCCCTCCCCATGCTTTGTTTCCCGCCGGACGCGCCTTTTTATCAGCGTCTCCTTCACCGGAAAATACTCCGATAAGCGCAAGTCGGGTGTGCGTTCGGATGCGGTCAAGTTTTGAAGGCCCCTTGATAATATGACTTGATCCTGCGCGGAAGATTGATGTTTCTGCGGTATTTTTTTTAGACTCGACAAAATTGCCGTCAACATAGATTGTACTACCGCGCCCGAATTCTTTTAAACGCGGGATTGAGCCTTCAGGGAAGAAAACTAAAATCTTCCCTTTTGAGGAAACGCGGCTGCCGTCTTTTCCCGCACTGTGCGTCAATCTCATAAGACCCATACCGCGGCCTGTTGAGCTTGTCCTCGGGTCTTCGAGCAAAACCCCGGTAATGCCGGTAATTTCCTGTACAGGTAAGCCGGCGGAGATACGGCCTTCCCGAAATGCCTCCCCCCGCGTGGAAATCCCTATCAAAAGGCCACCGGTAAAAAACACGAGGAAAAGTGATAGCCTTTTTGTTTGATACCGGAATTCATCGCTATGGGAAATTTCGCGAGCGTTGAGGCGGGAGAACAAAAGGCTGTCGGGCAGTGTTGAAAGCGTTTTACATAAAGCGCTAAGGCCTGACAATAAGATAAAAATAACAAAAAACAGCCGTATATCATGGTATTTTAGAATAAGCGGCGCAATTCCGTAGTAAGAGAAAACGGCCCCCAACGCAGCACATAGTATCGTATTTAAAGAAAATAATTTGTCCATACACTTTTTATAGCTCATTCCGGTACAGTGCTTGAGTAAACGTCAAAAATAGTGTTATTCAACATAAAAATTCCTGAAAATGCTCTGCGCTCTTGATCTTCCCCCGGAAATAATGATACTCTAAACTAGAGAGGTATTCATTATGAAAATGACATTTCGCTGGTTCGGCGCAAAAGAGGATAGCGTAACACTAGAGCAGATCCGCCAGATACCGGGTGTTTCCGGCATTGTCGGTATGCTTGGCGACATTCCTGTCGGAGAGGTTTGGCCCAAGGATCGCATTGCCGCGTTAAAAAAAGAGATAAATGACGCAGGCCTTGAGCTTGAGGTAATCGAGAGCGTCAATGTACACGATGCCATAAAAATCGGCTTGCCGGAACGCGATAAGTATATCGAAAACTACCGGACAACGATACGGAACCTCGCTCAATACGGAGTCAAACTTATAACCTACAATTTTATGCCGGTCTTTGACTGGACGCGGAGCGATCTCGCCATGCCCTTGGGAGACGGTTCCACAGCGCTTTCGTATGATCAAGATGCGATTGATAAAATAGATCCTCAAAATATTGTCGCAACGATAAACTCAATGTCCGGTGGTTTTTCACTGCCAGGCTGGGAACCGGAACGGCTTGGAAAACTCAAAGAGCTTTTTCTTGCGTACAAAGATGTAAACGAAGAAAAACTTGTTGCCAACCTCAAATATTTCCTTGAAGGCATCATTCCGGTCTGTAAAGAATGTGATGTTAAAATGGCAATCCACCCGGATGATCCGCCCTGGAATATTTTTGGTCTGCCGCGCATTGTTCGTAACGCTGACGATTTGGAACGTCTTCTTAATCTTGTCGACAGTCCTTACAACGGCTTGTGCCTCTGTTCCGGTTGCATAGGAGCCGACCCCAAAAACAATGTTCCGGCAATCATACGCCGTTTTGGCGAACGCATTCATTTTGCCCATATCCGCAATGTCAAGATAGACTGTTTGGGCAAATTTCATGAATCATCGCATCTTTCCTGCGATGGAAGCCTTGACCTTTACGAAATTATAAAAGCCTACTACGATGTCGGCTTTAACGGTTATATACGTCCGGATCACGGACGGATGATTTGGGGAGAAAAAGCGCGCCCGGGTTATGGTCTCTATGACCGCGCCCTTGGTATAGCTTATATCAACGGACTTTGGGAAGCAATCGAGAAAGATCACCGAAAATAATTTTTGTTACACAGATAAAACACACTGTTTCGGGGCGGGGAGGAGGACTTCTCCGCCCTTTATTTTATCAGCGAAAGGACGGAGGCCGGGGAAGATGCTTGATATTCAACGAAGCGGAGAAAAACGCGGTATTGTACTTGAAAAAGTCGGTATAAAAAAACTGCGTTACCCGATTCGTGTTTTTGTAAAAGGCCAAGATTCCTATCAAACGCCGGTCGCCTCAAT
>JAITXS010000160.1 GCA_031284645.1 Spirochaetaceae bacterium
CTATACTCGAATTGTATAACGCTTTAATAATTCAGGCGGCGTCCGGCGAAAAAGAGAGAGCTTGGGTTAATTTGGAAAACAGAAAATCCGCAATACGGCTTTTATCCGCGCCTTCAACATCCCGATGGTTTTTTGATGAAATAAACTATGTTCCTGATGATGAAGACATGGTCGCTTTTTATAATAACGGGTTAGAAAAACAGCTTCGGGAATATTATCTTGCGCTTTCCGAAGAATACAATAATATGTATGACTCATATGCGGATTTGGCGTTATCGCCCGAAATTATAAAATTACAGTTAAGTGAATACGATATACAAATAAAAAGGGCACTTGGTTTAATTGAAGTCTACAATAAATGCAAGGAAGGATCAAAGGCCGTAATCGAAGAAATAAACCTTATTGCAAAAAAAGAGTTGCACGATTTCTTCATCGGGATTGGGATACAAACGGGAAACACTTATCTTCCTGATATTGAAACGATAACGGAAGTATTAACCCAAGATAAAGATACTTTTATTATAAACGCGGTCCGTTTTATTTATCGTCTAAACGATATTTTCAACAGATCTTCTTTTTCTATTTCTGTTGAAATATCCGAATGGCTGAATTTATTTATTGACTATATATCAGATACCGCAGTACTGTATGGTGTTAGCACAAATATAAATGAAGAAGAAATTATCGCGATCATAAATGAAAACAATATATTGTTAGAATCATATCCTGATGATGCAATGGAACTGATGCAAATAAATAACTTTTTATTTATCGAATATCAAGTTATTTCTTTAATAAAAAATAAATTTAATTATTACAACGAAGATTTACCTGATAAAAAAAATTGGAGGGAATATTTAGACAGTGATTTTTTATTAAAATTCCGCGAAAATAATCCCGCGCTTGTCTTTAACATGTCCTGGTCGTCCTTTATTCAAAGCAATATGGCGGACACAGTTGAGCAGCTCAATTTAAAAACTAATATGATAAACGATTGGCTAAAAAAAGAAAGCAGGCTTAATTCTTTAGAAGACTATACGGTCTTTCTTGAGAAAATAGAAAATTATATGAATGAGACGGACACGAATCGTGAATATTCCTGTGTAATTGATCACTCTCTATACAATGACCTGGATAATTCCGCAGGTCTTATCCGGTCCATGACAGATAAAAGACGCCTGTTAAACGAGGAGTTTGCACAATTAGGCATTAGTTATGAACTTGCCAAAGCGTCAAGAGAAAATATCAAAATACAAATAGAAGTTTTAAGCGAAGAAATAAAAGCAGCAAAAAACGAGTATGATGCCGAACTTCTCTCTTATTCGGCTGCTGCCAATGAATTTGAGCGGAGGGGAAATGTTTACCAGACTATTTATAGTCAAACAAAAAAACAATCGGATAATTTAGAGGAAAAAAGATTTGAGTATGAAAAACAAGATACCATTCAAAGATGGGCAAGTACAGCCTATCTTTCAAATTCTTATGATTATGGTGTTGATCGTGCAGAGTATAAAAATCCTGCTCAAGAACTTTTGTACAGCAAAGAGCGGTACGACAGGTCGGAAATTATTCTTGCCGCGCTTAAAGATTTATATGATAACGGAGAAAAATACCGTAAGTATGAAGACAGCGAGTATCAGAGGATTTATAACGAGTACAAAGAAATATTTGAACGCCTGATATTTAGTATAAAAATAAAAGATGTTTTAGAAAATGAAATCAAAAAAGAAAGTTTAAAAAATACCGAATTATATCTTGACTACAAAGATTTTTTTGAATCGCTGAGCTCTGATTTTATTGTAAGACAGGATGATGTCTCGGAACAAGCGGTTCTTATAAAAGAATTGTTATCTGTTATATCTGTTGATGCTTTGGGGAATTTAAGTTTTAAGCGGGATAACGGTTCTATAAGCAAAAGATCAGGCAATGAAACAGACAAGCTGCTTGAGTATTTTTCCCTTCCGATGACTGAAAGACAGGGAATGGAAAATTCCCCTGCTTACAGTGGAGAAATGATCCGGCTATTGAACTACTTTGCACTTGAAGAAAAACGGGGCGTCGAAACTCACGAAAGTGCGGAATTTGAGTCGGCCACAAGAAAGCTTGTAAGATATTTAAGCGAAACGCTAAGCAATGTTGAAAAGTATAAGCAGTGGAGCTTGGCGCGGGATTATCTGGTGCTGGAGGCTGCAAGAAGCACAGACTCGCCTCTTTTAAAACAAGCTGTGTATCATCCGGATAATTCGCTGCAAGAAGGGATATTCAGCACAATGCCCGCGAAATATATTTTTTTTGAATTTTCAGAGATTAAGGAAGTCACTTATAAGGCTGAAAGCCTGGAAAACATACAGAGAGACGCTTACAATTCATTGGGAGAGGAAGAAAAAAGGGCATTAGAGTTTTATACGATACTTACCCTTGCCGGCGGCGGGGGTAAAGCGAGCAGGTCTTTTACCTATGCCTCAAAATTTGTCGAGTTTGAGTATCTTTATAATCTTGTTGACTCGGAGGCAAGGGCTGCTGCGGATAAACGAAGGGCCTGCCTTGCTGCTGCTTTTTTTATCTTTTTTATTGATCCTCATATGATTGCCCTGTCCGTTCTCTACAATAATGCGGAAAAACAATTAAATGCAACTAAAAATCAATTGACAAGTCCTTTGAATGAAAGCAAAGATATCATCTTTGGCGGAGCTGTTTCATTGTTATCAGAATCAAACAGCCTACTGGGTTTTTTCGATCAATACTATCGATCATCTGAAAGACTTGCAAAACTGAGAGGAGAATGTGCGGATGATACGGAGCTTCAATGGCAAGACATTCAGCTGTCATTGGAAAGCACAGGCACGATAAACAACACTGATATATTAAAAATAAAAACATATTGGGAAGATTTTCAAAGAGTGAACAAGACTCGCTGTGAAAGCGTACCTGATGCGCTTGCAAAAATCATTGCCTGGTCCAGAATCGAAAGAAAAGTACAGCTTGCTTCTTTGGAAGAAAAATGGGCAGCCGATGAGCTTTCCCGTCTGGAAAATCAAAAAACATACCGTGATTTAAGTGATGCTTATATAGAAAACGAATCAGGCTATGAGGAGCTTTCCTCTATGCTTGACCTGACATACGGCAGCAGGGCGAGCGCCCAAAAAAATCATATTTTAACGCTGGGAAATACTATCATGGATAATCTGTATGGGATTATAGGAAAGGGAGAAGGCTATACTCAGGATCGTATTGATATGGCAGTTGAATATGTTAACACTATTAATCGGGCATATCAGGAAAGGCTCAATGCGGAACTGACAGAACGGGAGATTGAATGGGAACAGCAAAGAATAGGATTATACAAAAAATATGAAGCCTGGAAGGAATCTGCCGGATTAATATTAGAATACGGAAGACTTGACTGGAAGAATTCAGGGGAAATCATGGCGCTTCGGTACAATAATTGGAAAAAGGCTTTCAACGAGGAATATGCTCAAATTGGGGAGGAATGGGATGCGGCATATCTTCAGGGCTTGCAAGATAAGGAACAATGGCTGGAGGAAGTAAATCGGGCGGTAAACAATGCCTCGGTAAACGCATTGCTTGCGTTAATAGGAGCAAACGCTGAACAGAAGGCGCGTGTTTTAGACACACGCGATCCTTTCGGCGTGTTTCCGTTAGACGCTTTGCCGGAATCCGGACGTGTTTTATCCGAAATATTAAACAGTGCCGGAATATCAAATACGGAAAATGCCTTTAATGCTTTAAACGCTATTACAGGGACAATATCAACACAAACAAAAAGCGGGACAGGCTCTGTTTATGTATGGGATAGCGGCATAATTCAAGCTCAAGCACAGCGGTTGGCAAAAAAAGCAAATGACGATCTTGCAGAGCGTCAATCAAAAATGTTATCCGCGAATGTTAGAAGAATAGCGGATCAGATCAAATCAGGCATATTGGCGAATATACAAAATGCAAACAATAATTTCCGCGAGAGCATGGATAATATGTTTATTTTTGAAGGACAGTGGAGCAGATCGGGGAGAAATTATATTAAAGATGTTATCGTACATTCCACTCTCTCTGATCCGGTCATTACCGAGCGTGTCTTTGTTGAGGGCTATAGGGATTTTGCGTTAAGCGCTGCGGGTCTTTCATTAGACTTGGAAACAGATATAAGCGATGAGCGTTTAAACGGGCTTAGTTCTTTTGCGATTAACGCAATTATACAGGAAATACAGGATGAAATAAAAACAAAAACGGTTAAAATTTTCGGGAATGATACTCTTGTTAAGGGCGCATTTCATGTATGGACAGGGGACAGTCCGGTTCTTATTGAAAATCCAAGTCATAAAAATAGCATGGAAGACAATTTTCAAAATCAGGGCAGCGGAGAGTTAGGCAGGCTCCGGCGGCATTATATTCATTGGTCAATTAAAGAAACAAACGGTATAGGTTTGTTGAATACTGCTGCTTGGGATAAACCCATGTGGGATTCAAGAGACAGCTGGTTTGACGCGCCTTCATTTCGGACAGTAAACGAAATCGGAGCTGCTATTGCGGCAACCGTTGTCACATCTGTCGTAACATTCGGAACAATGGCACCTGTGGCAGCCCTTCTCTGTACTGCGGCTATATCAGCTGCAATTGCCACGGCGGATGATTTCCTGTTTGCCGTTGCCGATGGCATCGGCGGGTACAAGGACTGGGACGAAGCCTTTTTTGATTACGGACAGGCATTTGCCATTTCAAGCGCAAGCTCTTTAATCAGTGCGGGTTTTTCGGGAATGGGAAGCGCTCTGGGTACGAGTACGCAAGCGGGAGTTAATGCGGCGGGCACAGCCGCAGGTACTTCTGTCACATCATCGCTGGGGAACAGCATGGCACATACTTTAATCAATGGAGCTCAGACGCTTGCATCAAGTACCGTTACAAGCGCCTTGGACGCGGTAAGCTATCGTAACGGTCAGTGGGGTTTTTCGAAAGAAGTTTTCCGAAACGGAGCGTTTAATGGCTTAAAAAGTCTCGCAGGCTCCATGCCGGGAACTTTTGTAAAATCAACACTGAATAGCGGACTAAACGGTTTTGTTAATGATTTGTTTAAAGACGGAACAAAATTATCGGACTTGGTCGGCGGTATTTCGACTCAGTCGATAAACTATGCTTTAGGCGGGGATTTTACCGTAAATCTATTGAATCTCGGTTTATTTACCGATAACGCATTGAGCAGCGGACTG
>JAITXS010000183.1 GCA_031284645.1 Spirochaetaceae bacterium
CCCCGAGCATGAGGGAGAGGAAGAATTTCTTGAACTTGAGGGGCTCTGCATGGATTACGGAAAAAATGTACCGGACAAGCGCCTGTGCCTGAATCCGGTTAAGATATAATTTAAGAAAGAGGAGAAGATAGTTATGAGTTTTGATGTACAAGAAATGATAGTGACTCAGGCATGCTCTATTCCAGCTGATTTTATTAAAACGGCTAAACAAAGGTATGAGGCAAGATTGAAATCGAGTGAAGGGAGTGATAGCGAGAAAAAACGTAAGGCGAGTGAAGAGATGCAAAACTATCTCAAAGAGCAATTCGCGAGCGCTTATAAATTTTCGGCGTGCTTGATAGATACTTCTGGTAGGGCAGTGAGTGGAGGTACGGCGGTAGAAGTTTCTTTAGTTATGCCGGTTGGCGGCGTGGAGACAGGTCTTTACCGATCGCCGCAGCTAGGTGATTATGTTTTGGTTGGAAGTACAGAGGGCACGGGAACTGCTCACTACTATTTAATTGGTTATTTGCCCAAGCCTTCTGTCGCATCTGCCGCTATGCAGTCGTTTGACTCAATGTCGGTACTTAAAGATGTGAATGGCGATGTGGATCCAGACGCTGGTTTAATATGGGACCCGGCTGTGAGTAAACAGGGGTTAGTGCTCCGTTATAAAAAGCAGGGAGCTAACGCCCCTAAACAACAGATATGGAAAAACGATGGGACCGCGGCCGCGCCTGACTTTAGATTGGGTAGGGAAAGAGACGCAAAAACACTGGAAGAGAGCGATGTTACGCTGAATGCAAAAATGGAATATTCGGAGATTGGTTTTTATAAAGAAATGACGTCATGGGTTTCGACAAAAACAAATAGCGATACAGGTAAAGACGAAAATTATTTTCCTGAGGTTGATCGCTTAAACATTCAATCTACCGGTGATATACGCTCTACGGCGGCAAATCATCATTTAATTAAGGCAAAGCGTTTTGAATTATTGATCGGTTGCGATGAACCGGATCATACTCGGGGTGATCTTGAAGAAGATCCTAAAAGGATGCCGACGGGCGATGTTCCTGGTGATGATTATATTTTGAAGGGCGGGGACGCGCAGATCAGGGCAACGAACAGGCTTATTCTTAAATCTTTAAGTGAGATACGTTTGCAAGTTGGGCGTACGATTGTTACTATTAATGATAGTGGTTTTAATGTGATAAGTAAAAAAGTTAATTCGCCTTTAGAAAACACCTATGATACATCATTTGGACTAACAGCTCGCAGTGGTATTACTATGTTCGGACAAAGTGTCGGCATTTCTTCAGGGCATAATTTTTCACTGTCGGATTCTTATGGAGCCGGTATATCCGGATCAATAGGTACTCTGAATCTAAGTGGCAGGGATGTAGCAATTACTACAAATGGTTCGATGCAGCAAACATTGGCAACGATATGGACTGATATTGAATATGCTTTGAATGCCGGCACAGCAAGTACGGCTGTCGCATTTAATAATTATGGCACTAACGGGCGGCAGAGAAATATCGCGGAGTATTTTTTCTTCTACGCAAGAAAAACCAAGTCAGTTGCACAGTTTGGTTATAAACTTTATAAGCTATGGACAGACTATAGAGATGCTCAGATTGAAAAATATGCAGATGCTGATCCAAAAGGTAAATGGGCTGAAAAACGCAAGGAACTTGAAAAAGATCAAATGGCGAAACAGGAACAATATAGAAATCAGCAAGGTCATTACACAAATGGTAAGACGGAGAAAAATCCGATTCTCGAAAAGCAGGAAAAACGAGAAGAAGCATATAAGGCTAAATACGGGACATATACTGATGGAAAAGTAACCCCGAATCCTGCTACAGAAGCAGGAAAAAAATCGCAGGACGATTTTAATAAAGAATACCAAAAGACTGTTGCCGCAAGTCTGGATAGGGACAAAGAATACCAAAAGACTGTTGCTGCAAGCCTGGGTAGTGACATAGAAAAATTGGTGGATAAAATACAGCAAAGTCCATCTCCGTCAGATATAAATGATTGGGCTAAATTAAAGGTAGATCAATTTAGAGCAAATTATTTTATTGCTAATGGTGTATATCCGCCTGAGGACACGATGACGGCAGCCCAAGGGATTATTGCACAACAAAGAGATCAGCTTCTTAGTGGTCAGGCAGGGGGTTCGAACGCGAGTCCGGTAACAGTTCCGAACGCGGATCCGGTAGCAGTTCCGAACGCGGATCCGGCGGCAGCTCCGGGCGCGGATCAGGTAGCAGTTCCGGCGGCAGGTTCGAACGTGGATCCGGCGGCAGCTCCGGGCACGGATCAGACAGCAACACAGACACAATAACAAGATGATAGATTTCTTGACACCATTAAACTTAGAGAGACTGATACGATAAATTATGAACGAATAGATCCGAGCACTTTTAAGACCAGTATTGATGGTCAGTATTTCTATTTTCAAGATTATGGGAAGGGTTGGTATAAAGTTAAGCGGTAACGTTGAAAAAGAAAAGAATAAATAAAAAACTACAAGGAGATACAATATGTCGGTAGCAGTAGATACAGAAGATATGATAGCCCAGATAAACAGCATAAAAGATTTATGTCTTTCTATGGCAAAAATGGCGTATAAAGCTGTGGAATTGCAGAAAAAAACGGAAGTTATGCGGGATGATACCGTTACAAAGAAGAATAAAAAACAAACAGAGCAGTATATTAAAGAGTTGAATGAATGGAATAATGATAATGCAGCATGGAATGAGTGGTATGAATATGATAGGAATAAGAATAAGAGCGCACCAAAATCAACTAAACCAGCGACTTTTGATACTAAGAAAGAAGATTGGAAAACGGCGGATGTGGAGTGGTCGCAATATGAAAATGATGAGGCTTACTGGGAAAATCATGGCAAGGTAGGAGATGAGCCGAGAAAACCAACTGTTGCACGTATCCCCAGAAACAAGCCGGTAAAACCGGAAGATGAAGGGTTATGGTCCAAAGATGATGCGGGGTGGGGTAACGATGTTAAGCATAAACATAATTTAGGTTTGTTTGAAGACAGGTTAAATGTAGCAGCTTTTGTTACGGATAATGGTATTATTAACATATGTAATTCGATTCTTACATTTGCCGTTATGGTAGCAGACACGTCCATAAAACTGCGTTATAATGGTGATGTAGCGGTAACAGGAGCGCAGTATATAAATAATGTGGTGACTGCAAAAGAGGGAGCGGGGCCTTCCGCACCTGTAAAATATACTACTAAAATGATTAAAGTGGTTACAGGAATAGGCGAAGCAACTGAAGAGGCTATTTCTTTAGCTCAGGCACTAACGGATAAAGGTATAAAAATAGACAAAGCTTTAGGTGGACAAAAAGCTTATAGCGTTGAGACATTATAAATGGAGGTTTTTTATGGGAAATTCTCAAAGTAAATTAGATCCGGAAACCGAAGATCAAATAAAACTAGACGTAATGCCTATTGTTGGATCAATGGCGGCTACAATTGCTGTTGGTGCGGCTGTGGCTATTCTTTCTCAGTTTTTAGCTACGAACTATCATACGAGCACAATGACAGGAGACACGGGGCTTCACCCGACAGAAGAAAATATGGCGGTGAGCGGATCGGAAATCAGTGCGAAGAATACGGAAGCTTCGCTTGCCAAAGACGCGGTCAAGGCCAAAGACGGTGATTTAAGTGCTGCAAAAACAGACGCAATCGCAGCCGGAGGGGAAGCGACTGCCCTGGAAAGCGGTGCTACCGCGTGCCGGACAAAGGCCGGTGCTTCGGATATTGAGGTAAAAGCCTTAAAGATGACTTAAAAAACTTCAAGTACTCAAGCTTATGCTTGAGTACTTGAAGCTCAATGTTAGAGATTACAGAAAGACGGAGGGGAGAAATGGCTGATAAACTTGACTGGCAGAATAAACATCTGGTTTTGTTGCGTTATGTCTCGGTACAAGATGCGGTAAAAAAAGAAAACTATAAAATTCGTCCTGATTTGGAAGAATTCTTTGAAAAAACGAACAACGCCGAGCAAATTGTTTTTGATCTTGCCGGACAAGACAAACACAAAGATGCGTGTGAGCTTTTAGCGTATATCTGCCACCGCCGTGCGGGTGTTTGGTGGGCGTATCGTTGCGTCAATCTCCTCAATGAGGAACTGCGTTTAAACCCCGCCGAAGATCGCGATATTGCAACAATCGGGGCAGATTTAGGCGTAACGGTTCCCGACTGGGCGAAGGTAGAGCTCCCGCCGCCTGATACAAAAGCTCAAGCATTAGTTAATGATACAATCAAGCAAAGCTTTGAAAATCATCAAAAGATGCGGGCACTGTGTGATCCTGAGACTTTAAATTTGGTTGAAAGCGCATTAGAGATTGCTTATCAGGAGTTTAAGAAAGTTCATGGTATTCATCCGATCGATTTGTTAAAAAAGTTAGGAACACGACTGGTAGAAAAGCCTTATGATATTGATCCCAATTCCCCGGTCTTTAAGGCACGGGATGAGTTAAAGGCCCAATTAATGCAGGTACAAAAGGACACGGTGGATACGATAAAATCGGTTCTGCCGCCCAAGATTCCGGCCCATGAAAAAAAGATGCGGGATAATGCGCTTAGTGCGGTTTATCGCTGGATTCACGCTCCCGACGAGCCGAACAGCAAGGCTTGCCTTGATATCGGCAACGAGTGTCCCGACACGCCGGCCGGACTTTTGTCTTTAAGCGCGTTTTGGGCCTATGGCAATCTTATGCCCGGCGGAGATCAGGTCATTCAAACCCCGCCGGGACTTGCGGCAAACGGCATTACCCAGGTTTTTTTAATGTGCGCCTTACAGCAGGGGGGTACACGCAAACCCAAGGAGCGTTTTGAACAATACTTTAACAAGGGCATCGAGGTTCTTACCGGTAAAGATAACTGGGAATCAAGTTTGCTTGATGCAAAGGCCCCCCATGAAAAAGAGTTACCACCTACAGTAAAGGGCAAGGATCAAAACACGGGAACAGACGAAGCAAAACCCGCCATTACTTATAAACGCTGGAAAAAGGACTAGGGAAGGGTAGTAGGGTTCGGGGTAGAGGGTATAGTAATAAAAGACAACTGCTGATCTGCCCCCTTGCCCCTATCGCCCTGTTTCGGGTTGGGTGGGGAATATATCTGATATTGCTAGACCCTATACCCCAAAACTAGGGTAGTAGGGGCAAAAGGGTATAGGGTAGGGGATTGCTGATAAGGCCTAAACCCTATTACCCTTTACCCCAGACCCTATTTCGACCCCCTACCCGAATTGAGGTGCTATTGGTGAATTTTTGAAGGAATTGCAGCGATATGTCATGATCTTCGCGATTTAACTCAAGCGCCGCAGAATATAGTGCTATAATTTCTTCATGACAAATTTTAAATCCGATAGTTTTTTGAAAAAAGCAGGCCGCGTGCGTGAATTATTTTTCCCCGCAGACTGCGCTCTTTGCGGAAAAACACTGCTCTCTGACAACGATGTTTTTTATGGTCTATGTTCCTCGTGCTTTAATCTCTTTCAGGTTGAGGACGTTCCCCGTTGCAGTTTTTGCGGGAAACCGCTTATTTCGGAAAAAAACTATTGTATGTCGTGCAGGAAATCGTTCAAGACTGAAGATTCTTTGTCCGGTATAACTGCGGCCAATAAATCCTCCTTTTTATTTGACGCCGCCTTTGTTCTCTTTCCCTACATGGGAATATACCTCGATCTTTTAAAAGCATATAAGTTTAACAGATTTAAAAACCTCTCCCGTTTTTTCGCGCTGAAATTTCTTGAAGCCCGGAAGCTGGCCCCTTTCCTCAAGAGCGCATATACCGCCGGAGAGAGTGATTCTTTATCAAACGATGGCGAAAGCTCAATCTCTTGGGTGCCTGTCCCGCCGCGTCCCGGAAAAATAAAAGAGAGCGCTTGGGACCAAGTTGAAGAGATCGCACGGGTTTTGTCTAAAACTATTACCGTAGAACGGTGCCTTAAACGGCTGCCATCGCAAAGTCAAAAAAAACTTGATAAAGCAAACAGGCTTACTAATTTGCAGGGAAAGATAAAATGCGTAAAAAAAAGCCCGAAAAACGTGGTTTTATTTGACGATGTTTTTACAAGCGGCGCAACGCTTTCTGTATGCGCCGGAGCGCTCAAGGAGAGCGGTGCTGAAAAAGTCTATGGGTTTTGTCTTTTTTATGATTAGTCGGGGCAATTTTATGGGTTAAAAATATGCTTTAAGACCATAAACACGATAGTTGCCCCGAATATACTGATAAGCGCGTTATGTTTTGCGTACAGGTAGAGAATCGCGCAGACAAGACTTGCGATAAGGACGGGCAGTATGGCTAAGAAAAAATCGGGCATCAAGCCTTTGGCTGTAAAAGCTTCTTTTATTGGCATTGCTATTTCACGGACAGCAAGCACGGTCATCGCAACGGGCGGCGTTGTTTTCTCTATAAATGATAAAAAGCGTTTTTTGAATTTTTCTTTTTGGATAGATTTTTCTTGTCGGCTGCTGTCATTATTTTTATCCTTACCGGTATCGGCAAAAAAAATAAACGGAAGCAAGCGGCAGCACAAAATAACAAGACCCATGATGAATGTGTATATGAAAGCGCTTGAAAGGTCTAACATTTTTTCCCCCGTGGGATATGATTGATAATGTGCACAAAGACAAGTGAAAGAGCCGCCGCTGAAACAAGCGATATGTTTTTGGGTAAAAATACAACGGCTAATATTGTAATCAATGACGATATAATAAAAGGTGCCGCCTTTCGTGTACGGATAATCTGTTCAATAAGAAGCACTATAAATAATGCGGTAAGCGCAAAATCTATGCCTTCTGTGCCAAGCGGGAGGACGACCCCGGCAAGTGCGCCGATAAGGGATCCGGAAACCCAATAAACCTGATTTAAAAAGCTTACATAAAACATAAATTTATTTCGTTCTTCAGGTTTTCCCCACTCCTGTGTCTCATCCATTGATGATAAAAGAGCAAATGTTTCATCAGTAAGCGCGAAAATTAAATATGCTTTATATTTACCCGTGTTTTTAAATTTTTTTAACATGGAAATACTGTACGCTATATGCCGCGCGTTCAGAACAAATTCGGCTAATATAAGTTCGGTAATACCTGCGCCGGAGGCAAAAAGACTTACGGCAAGGTACTGCCCTGATCCGGCATACATCACTATACTCATCAGTACAGCAAGATACCACGGGTAACTCTTTCCGGTAAGCATAAGTCCAAAGGCCGCGCCTATTGCAAGGTAGCCCAACAAGACCGGAATTGAATATTTAAATGCCCGTTTAAAAACACCATGTTTCACGGGACTATCGTATCACCAAAAATTGTTTTTATCAAATTAGAAAAATGTTCAAGCGAGAGCTTGTTCGAATTCCGGTAAATGCCGTGCGATAGTGCAAGCGTATCCGAGTAATCGTTTAAAAAGTATACTTTAAAATCTTTTCCGTCTTTTTCATAATGTGTTACCAGTGGAATCAATTCTGCCGTATCTATTTTCGCTTTTTTATTTGTATCCCGTTTTATTGTTATCCGCATCATTCCGCCTAAAAGACGCGGCGCTTTATCCTGTGCGGAAATAAAATTCCCCAGCGAAAAATAGCAGAGCATCTCTGTTCCGTCGGCTTTGCTTATCCGGCGAACCGGCTGTAAAACATGAGGATGGTGACCTATAACAAGATCAACATTATGTTCTGCAAGAAAAGATGCAAGCTCTTCCTGTTGTTTACTCGGCTGATATTCGTATTCGTTACCCCAGTGCATTGATACCACAAGAATATCACACAGGGGGCGCAGAGCGTCAATTTCTTCTGCCATAACTGCGGTATCAATAAGTGATACCAGATAAGGCTTTGTTTTTGGCAGAGGGATCCCGTTTAAACCGTATGTGTACGAAAGAAAACCGATTTTTATGTTTTTACATTCTACGATATGTTGTGTAGCGGCGCGCACTTCCTTTGATTCGTAAATCCCGAGAACGGTGACATCCGGTTTTGCTGCCCAATAGTCAATTACCGTTTGAACGGCTTTCTCTCCCTTATCCATGACGTGGTTTGTCGCATGATTTACTACATTAAAGCCCACACTAATAAGAGTGTCTCCTATTTCCTTTGGACCGTTAAACAGGGGATAACCTGAATATTTAAATTCTTCGCCGGCGATTAAGGTTTCCTGATTGACAAAGGCAATGTCCGCGCTTTGAATGAGGTCTTTCACCTTGCTATAGTATGGTTCAAAATTATAGTTGTGCGTTTCTTTTTCCCAAGCATTGTTTATCAATGGCTCATGTATTAAGTTGTCTCCAACCGCGATCATGATGATGGAATTTTTGTCTCCGGCATATCCGTCTGAAGTCTCCTGCGTCAGGATGCTTGCACAGCCTGCAAATATTACCAAGGATAACATACAGGCCATGAAAGCGGCAAAAGTCCGCGATACGGGGTTTAAGCCGGAATCGGGCGCTTTCGCCGTTTTTATGGGCTTCGGTGCTTTCATTTTTTATAAGGTCGGACAGATTCTTTAAGAAAAAGCGGCAAGACGTTTGCATGCTTCTTCGATGTCAACGCGGTGTCCGAAGGCTGAAAAGCGGATAAACGACTGACCTGCCGGACCAAAACCTGAACCCGGTGTGGTAACGACATGACAGGTTTCAAGTATCCGGGTGAACACATCCCAGCTGTCTTGTCCGGGAAAAGACGCCCAGATATACGGCGAATTATCTCCTCCGACACTTTGTATGTTTAATGTTCTTAGTGTGTTTCGTATTAAAGCAGCGTTATCAAGATAATAGCCGGTGAGTTCTTTTAACTCTTTTTGCCCTTCGGCGGAAAGAGCGGCAAGTCCGCCGTATTGCGCGACATTCGAAGCGCCGTTAAAGATTGTTGACATAAGCCGCGACCAATCAGCATGAACGCTTTCGCCGTTTTCAAATTGTAATTTTTTCGGAACAAGCGTCCAGCCCAAGCGTACACCGGTAAAGCCTGCAGATTTTGAAAATGAATTGACTTCTATCGCACATGAATCGGCACCTTCGATGTCAAAGATCGTTTTCGGCAAGGCGCTTCCGCGGATGTATTCAGAATATGCTGCGTCAAAAATAATCAGGGAACCGGTTTGTAGTGCCCTATTGACCAGATCTTGTAACTGCTCCCTGTTTGCTACTGCGCCTGTGGGATTATTCGGTGAACAAAAGTAGATCAAGCTGTTTTTCTCGATACCGGAGAGATCGGGAAAATAGTCGTTGTCAGCGGTACAGGGCAGATAGCGGATGCCTGCATAGCCGCTGTTTCCGGCTTCCCCCGCAGCGCCGACAAGTACTGAGCCGTCAACATACACCGGATACGAAGGATCCTGTACGGCAAGTTTTATATCTCTACCGAACAGGGCTTGCAGTCTGCCTATATCACATTTCGCTCC
>JAITXS010000192.1 GCA_031284645.1 Spirochaetaceae bacterium
AGTAGCCTGAAAGCTCGGAACGAAGAACTTTCATTTTTTCGTAAAGCTGTATTTCTCGTTGTCCCAGTCAATAAAAACCGCGCCGCCTTTGATAAGTCCGCCGAATAAAATTTCATCAACAAAGTATGATTTTATCTTATCCTCGATAACTCTGTCCACATTACGCGCGCCGAATTCTTTTGAATATGCGTCTTTCGCAAGATGTTTAAGTACCTTGTCACTAAATGTAATCTCTACGTTTTTTTCGGCAAGTTGTGCTTTAAAAAGGTCTAAATCTTTTTCGACAATCGAAAGCATGATTGATTCTGAAAGATGATTAAAAGACACCACAGCGTCAAGCCTGTTACGGAACTCGGGGGTAAATATTTTTTCAACCGCACTGCCCACCGCCGTTTCCTGCTTGATCACCCGCTCACCGAAGCCCAAGAGATTTTTGCCGATGTCGCGTGCTCCGGCATTGCTTGTCATAATGATAACAGCATTACGAAAATCGGCTTTGCGTCCGTTGTTGTCCGTGAGTGTCGCGTAATCCATGATCTGCAAGAGTATGTTGTATATGTCCCCGTGGGCTTTTTCAATTTCATCAAGGAGCAGGACGCAGTGTGCATTCTTTCGCATGATATCAGTAAGGAGTCCGCCTTCCTCATAACCCACGTAGCCCGGGGGGGAACCGATAAGCCGCGAAACTGCGTGTTTTTCCTGATATTCACTCATGTCAAAACGGTGCAAAACAACGCCAAGAACATCGGCAAGTGCTTTGGCAAGCTCGGTTTTTCCGACTCCGGTGGGGCCGGCAAAAAGAAAATTCGCGATCGGTTTTTCAGGGGCGCGGAAACCGGCCCTGCTCTGTTTAACCGCTTTTACAACGGCTGAAACAGCCTGGTCTTGTCCGAATACTCGGGTTTTTAATTTTTCCTCAAGATAGCGTAATTTATCCCGCTCGGTTTCTCCGATTGATTTTTCGGGGATTTTTGTCATGCGGGCAACGACTGTCTCTATGGAGGACAGAGTTATCTCAATACGTTGATCTTGGGACTTATCCGTATCAGGGCTCTCTTCCGCTTCTATCGAACGGGGGGCAGGGGAGCTCTCTTTTTTCGCCTCTTGGGCTTTGTCTGCGTCAAATTTTTCGTGATCTTCGCCCTCCGTTGAAGAGGGAAGCGGAGAACCCGGGCTTCGCAGCGAGGAGGGGGACTTCTCCACCTCGTTTTTCTCTTGTTCTTTCCAGACATTGATACGGGCAAATGCACCTGCTTCATCAATGATGTCGATTGCTTTATCGGGAAGGCGGCGTTCACCCATATAGCGGACGGAAAGCTCCACAGCGGCTTCAACTGCCTGGTCTGTATAATGTACCTGATGATAGTCTTCGTATTTTGATTTTAATCCTGTGAGGATTTTTTTTGCCTCGTGTTCCGAGGGCTCGTCTATGTTAATTTTTTGAAAGCGGCGGGCGAGTGCGTGGTCCTTTTCGAAGTATTTGTTGAATTCTTCGTGAGTTGTTGACCCTATGCACCGTAGTTTCCCTGAGCTTAGAGCCGGTTTTAGGAGATTTGACGCATCCAGTGTACCGGAGGCTGATCCTGCCCCTACGATTGTGTGGATTTCATCAACAAAGAGTATTGCTTTTTCTTTTTTTAATATTTCTTCCAGCACTTTTTTGATTCTATCCTCAAAATCGCCGCGATATTTTGTTCCGGCGACCAGAAGGCCCATGTCAAGTGAATAGATTGATGCGTCTTTAAGAGGCGGGGGAACGTTCCCTTTTGCGATTCTGTGGGCAAGGCCCTCGGTAATGGCCGTTTTCCCAACGCCGGAATCGCCGACATGGACGGGGTTGTTTTTTATTCTGCGGCAGAGTACTTGTATTGTCCGGTCAAGCTCAACTTCCCGCCCGATAACCGGATCGAGTTTGTTTTCACGGGCAAGGGCCGTAAGATCAACGGCAAAACGTTCAAGTGCAGTTTTTTTGCTGTTTTTGGCTTTTACCGCTTCTTCCGTCTCATCGACATCCTGCGTTTGTTCTTCTATATCGGCCGGTTCGGTTTTTAAGGCATAATAAGGGTTCCCGCCTTCCTCGGCATAGCCGTGTGAAAGAGTGCGGATAAGCTCAAGACGCCGGACGCCGGACTTTCGCAGGTAATAGGCACAGTAATTCTGCTCTTCGTCGTAAAGCGAGACTAAAATATCGGCAACGCGGAGTACCTTCTGCTGGGAACTTTTACTTTGAAAGACGGCACGTTCCAGGACGCTGGTAAAACCCACCGTTTGGATCGGTTCCCGATCAATAACCGGAATTTTTTGCTCGAAAAAATTTTCCATTCCCGATTTTATAGTACTTACATTAGCTCCACAGGCTGAAAGTACGCTTTTTACCTCTTCAAAGGCAAGTGCTGCATACAGTATATGCTCCGGTGTAATATATTCATGACGGCGTATTCGCGCCTCGGAATAGGCTGCGTTTATTATTGCTTGGGCGTGGCGGCTAATTTTCATCATCAGGCTCTCTCCATAATGCATTGAAGTGGGAAATCATGACGGACAGCAAGACTGTGTACCTGATCGACCTTGGTTTTTGCGATATCCCCGGCGTAAACACCAATAATAGCGCGGCCTTTATTGTGCACGGCAAGCATGAGCTGTTCGGCTTCTTCCGCGTTTTTATGAAAGACAAGCATAATAACATCAACAACAAAATTCATTGATGTGTAGTCATCATTGAGAAGAATAACCTTAAAGTTCTCCGGTTCAGAGAGCTTTTTCTCCTCCGTGACCGCCTTTTTGAGTGAAGTCTCCATACGACAGTATTGTTACGTGCTTTAGGGCCGCCTGTCAACCTACATCAGAGCTTCTTAAGAAGGGGAGGGGGGCCATAGATTTCTGCCCGGAACTACTACTGTTAAAAATTATATTTTTTGTACGGTATGAGTACATATATGAATCGCGGCTTCTTGCGTTTTTCCCTTCCTTGTTCTACCATAAAGACAGAAATTAATGAAATAATAGGAGATCCAAGCTGACAATCACAGAAAAATATAGTCATCTCTTGTCAATTATCAAAAAAGAGGGAAAAGCCGCGGTGGCACTGTCCGGCGGGGTTGACAGCTCTTTCCTCGCTTACGCCGCTGTCCGGGCGCTCGGTAAAGATGCCCTTGCGCTGACCATAGTATCGCCGATGCTTCCAAAAAATGAAATCAACGATGCACTCCGCGTGGCAAAAGAGATAGGAATAACTCATGTCCTCATTAATGAAGATCATATTGAGGATGAGGTCGCGGAGAACCCCGCGGAACGCTGCTATTTTTGTAAAAAAAAAGAATTCAGTGCAATGCTCAAGGCGGCGGCGGAACGCGGCATAGCGACCGTGTTCGATGGCAGCAATCTTGATGACGAAGGCGATTATCGTCCGGGTTTAAAGGCACTCTCCGAGCTTAATATCATAAGCCCGCTCAGGGAAGCCGCTTTGTGCAAGGCGGATATTCGGGAGCTTTC
The DNA here is from genome assembly GCA_031284645.1 of Spirochaetaceae bacterium. Taxonomy (GTDB): domain Bacteria; phylum Spirochaetota; class Spirochaetia; order Treponematales; family Breznakiellaceae; genus JAITXS01. The sequence continues at coordinate 3,493 of JAITXS010000192.1, forward strand.
CCGTTCTTTTAATCTCCCGACATGGGATAAACCTGCTTTTGCCTGTCTGGCATCGCGTATCCCGTACGGAGAGAAAATCGATAAAGAAAAATTGAAACGTATCGAGCTTGCCGAAGACATATTACGGAATGAGTTTGGATTTCGTCAATTTCGTGTGCGCTCTCACGGGGAACTTGCCCGTATAGAAGTCGCGCCCGAAGAACGCAGCCTTTTTTTTGATGAAACCACGCTGGATAAGATCTCGGCGAAATTAAAACAACTTGGTTTTTTGTACGTTGCCCTCGAACTGGAGGGATATAAAATGGGAAATATGAACAAAGTACTAAAAGGAACAAGCGCGTGAAGATTTTACATTTTGATTGTTTTGCCGGAATTTCAGGGGACATGACGCTCGGAGCCTTTGTTGATCTCGGCCTTGATCCCGACATACTCTGTTCGGAGCTTAAAAAACTTAATATCGGCGGCTGGAAACTGGAATTTTGCCGCGAAGAACGTAACGGCATCAACGGGACTCGCGCCCTTGTTAGTCTAGAGGAAGAAAGCGGGAAGGGAAACGATCACCATCATCACCATCACCATGACGAAGAGGAGATACACGATCATCAGCACGGAAAGGAGTCCGGGGAAGGCGCACATGCTCATAACGCATGGTCTGAAATTCGCGCCTTAATCGAAAATTCAGGGATAAGCCGAAGCGCGAAAAACCGTGCGTTGGATATATTTTCCCGTATAGCTCGAGCCGAAGCCGCCGTGCACAACAAGGCTATTGAAGATATTACGTTTCATGAAGTCGGCGCTCTTGATTCGATTATTGATATTGTAGGAGCCGCGATCTGCCTTGATATCATAAAACCTGATAAAATTACCTGTGGTAAGGTTGAGCTTGGCGGCGGCAGTGTTCGTTGCGCCCACGGAGTCCTGCCCGTGCCCGCGCCCGCGACACTGATCCTTGTTAAAGGAATGCCGGTACAAACAGGCGGCTTTGACAAAGAAATGACAACGCCGACCGGTGCGGCTATTCTTGCCTCTTGTGTTGATGAATTTATTGAACAAGCCGCATTTACCGAAATAAAAAGTGCTTATGGTATCGGTGCACGAAAACTTGATAAAGCGAATGTCCTGCGGCTTTCGATACGGGAAGCGGACAGCGGGAGCTCTTTTTCAAAGGATATGCCTTTGAAAAACGATTGGATTACGAGAAATCTCGTGCTTCTTGAAGCGAATGTTGATGATATGAACGGAGAAGAATTAAGTTTTTTGATGGAACGCCTCTTTGATGCAGGCGCTTTAGATACCAGCTTTATACCGTGTCTGATGAAAAAATCACGGCCCGGTCATATTATCAGCGTGTTAAGCGGATACGAAAAACTTGATGCGGTGCGCCGTACTCTTTTTTTACATTCAAGTACAGCCGGTTTTCGTGAAAGCATGGTAAAACGTATTGAACTTAAACGTGAAATCGGCATAACGGCAAACGGAAGCCGCCGGAAAACGCTTTTTTTAGACGGAGAGGCGCTCCGCTCAAAAATCGAATTCGAAGACCGTGCCCGTATTGCGCGGGAAAAGAATATTTCGCTGCGATCAGTGGACCAAAGGGACATCGGCAATGAGTGATGATCTTGAGTTTGCTTTCCTCGACAGTCGGAGGGCAGAACGAACTGCTTCTCCTGAAGTTGTCTACTGTGCGGGAAAAACAGTAGAGCAGGCTGAAGCGATTATTACGCG
>JAITXS010000052.1 GCA_031284645.1 Spirochaetaceae bacterium
CTTGTTAAGGAGTTGGAAAAACAGGAACATAAAGACCATATTGGCAATGCGGCTTAATTCCCTAAAGGGGACATTTTCATGTTGGTAAAAAAGGGGACATTTTCACGTTGCGTTGACAACGTAAATGTTAAATGTTGACAAAAACCGCTTTTGGTGTTATTGTAAATAGAATAAAAGAAAAAATTTTATCTGGATTTTACATTATTGAAGGATACAGGTACGGAGGAAATATGAATTTAAAGACAGTCAAAGACATTGATTTTACCGGAAAGCGCGTTATTATGCGGGTTGATTTTAATGTCCCGATGAAAAACGGCGTGGTACAGGACGGTACTCGGGTGATTGCGGCTATTCCTACTATAAAATATATTTTGGATCACGGTGTTCGGACACTAACGCTGATGAGTCACTTGGGGGATCCTTTAAAAGACCTTCCCAAGGCAGAGGCAAAAGCGAAGGAAGATGACAAGGTTTTTGACAGGGAAGCTTTTTTCAAAAGCAAATACCGGCTCAGGCCGGTAGCAGAATATCTTGCAGAAAAACTGGGGAAGCCTGTTGTATTTGCGGGAGAAGACGGCGATTTCGGGAAACGGGCCTTTATTGACGCTCAAAGCGATGGCGCTATTATCATGTTGGAGAATACCCGTTTCCACAAAGAAGAGACCGCGAAAGACAGCGTTGAACGCGATAAACTTGCCAAAGAATTAGCGAGCTACGGGGATATTTTTGTAAATGACGCTTTTGGTACAGCACATCGCGATCACGCCTCAACAGCGTCCATCGCTAAATTTGTGAAAGTCTCCGTTGCGGGCTTGCTTATGAACAGAGAGGTTGAATATCTTGAGCCTATTGTTACAAAGCCGGTAAAACCCCTGGTTGCCGTGATAGGCGGAGCCAAAGTATCGTCAAAGATCGCGGTGCTTTCAAGCCTGTTAAAAAACGCCTCTGCGTTAATAATCGGCGGCGGTATGGCGTATACCTTCCTTAAAGCGCAGGATTACAAGATCGGGAAGTCGCTTGTTGAAAACGATCAAATTGAAACGGCACGACAGATACTTCTTGATGCGGCAAAGCAGCATGTGGAAATCGTGCTTCCCTGCGATAATATCTGTGCGGATAAATTCGAGGCTTCCGCCCGGCCCGTTTATATTGATTCCAATAATATTCCCGATAATTTAATGGGTATGGATGTCGGCGCAAAAACCCTTGAAAAATACAAAAAAGTTCTTGATACAGCAAAAACAATTGTGTGGAACGGCCCTGTCGGTGTTTTTGAATTTGACGCATTCGCGCATGGTACCGAGGAAATCGCCAAGATGATTGCCGATGAAACAGGGAAAGGTGTTGTTACTGTTGTCGGCGGGGGCGATTCGGTTGCGGCGGTGAATAAATTTCATCTGGCTGACAAGATGAGCCATGTTTCAACAGGCGGCGGAGCCTCTCTTGAGTTACTTGAAGGGAAAAAGCTGCCCGGCATTGATGTTTGTCGGGCTTAAACCCGAAAGCATCATGGGTATTGATTTTTCATAAACGACATAATTTGAAATAGAGGAGACATAAGAATTGAAAAAAATGAAAAAATTTCGAGGAATATTGACGGCATTTGTTTTTTTGAGTCTGGGACTCAGTATGATTTCGTGTGCGAGTACGCCTGTGGAGGAAGCTCCGGTAGAGGAAGCCCCGCCGCCCGTCGCCCCGCCGCCGCCGGTAGTTAAGCCGGAGACACCCACAGGGCCTGCGTTGAGTCTGGATATTACCGGTGCCAAGAAGTATACCGTAAAGCAAGGGGATACACTCGCTAAAATCGCCGGAGAACAGTATAAAGACAACACGGACGGCGCGTTTTATTTTCCGATTATCATGAAAGCTTCCGAAGATCTGGTAAAAAATCCGGATTTTATTCTTCCCCGTATGGTGCTTACTGTTCCTGATCTACAGAGAAATCTTGCATCCGCTGATACAAAAGCTTATGTCAATTCTTTGCTGATAGACGCAGCGAAATATTATGAAGCGCAAAAACGCTATTCCGGAACTACAGCCGGTTTAAGGGCTATAGCCGCAAAATAAGTTGGGAAATCCTTCCGGCGCTTCAATCCTTAGAGTCATCTATGGAGGATGTGTCGGGATGTCGTTCTTTAAAACAAAGCCATCCTGAAAGCTAAAGTCTTGCGGAAGGCCTTGGGAATATTATAAAGGAATAATTATGAGTAGAGATTACTATATTGCGGGTAACTGGAAAATGCATAAAACCCGTGCGGAAGCGGTCGACCTTGCAACTAAATTAGTGGCTGAGTTAGCAGATGGTAGCCACAAGTATCTTATCGCTCCTTCTTTTACCTCGTTAGAGGCGGTAGCATTGATCGTGAAGGGGACTCGTATTCGGTTGGGGGCACAAAACTGCGCGAGCGAAGAGCAGGGCGCCCATACAGGGGAAGTTTCGGTTCTTCAATTAAAAGATGTCGGGGTACAAACCATCATACTGGGGCACAGTGAAAGACGGCATATCTATAAAGAAGATGACGCGCTTATCAATAAAAAACTTCTCCTTGCGTTAAAACACGGATTCGAGATTATTCTTTGTGTCGGTGAACTGCTTGAAGAACGCGAATCGGGGAAAGCCGAAGCAGTATGTGAAAGACAAATAGTCGAAGGTTTAAAAGGTGTTCCCGCCGCTGATTTGGACAGGATTGTTATTGCCTATGAGCCTGTCTGGGCAATCGGCACCGGAAAAACTGCCACCCCGGAAGACGCAGACGCGATTCATGCATATATTCGCAATCTTATCGGAAAACTTTACGGGAACGAGGCTGCGAAAAAAATCATTATACAATACGGCGGATCGGTAAAGCCCGAAAACGCCGCGGAACTTATGGCTAAAGAAAATATCGATGGTGCTTTAGTTGGCGGTGCGGCACTCAAAGCCGAAAGCTTTGTGGCTATCGCAAAATTTAAGGCTAGCTAACAACATACTTAAACGTCGCTCTTAAAGCATCCATTTGTCCTGCTCGGAAGGCTTCATACAAGCCGCCCCTATCCGGAGCATTGTCTCCGGATACTATTTTTTTAAAAACACGGATGGGTATAAAAATAAACGAAATTTTTATACCCATTTTGATTCTGTCTTATTAAAAATCAAGCCTTGGAGAGTTATCTGTTATATGATGTGAAAAACAGGATTTTTTTAATTTCAACTCTTATCCTTGTTTTTCCGTTTACATCACTTTTTGCGCGCAATCTCGCAATTCTTGTTGAAGATGCAGATTTACAGATTCCTCTGGAAGGTGCGGAGATTCATAGTTCTGATGGAAACATCACAATCTGCGATGAGGACGGAAAGGCTCGTCTTAATCTCCTTGATGAACATTCTGATTATATCCTGATAACTTACCCGGGTTATGATAATTACCGCTTTGTAATTCCGTCAGAAGGTCTCTTTTTTGTCGTCAATTTACATCTTTTACACCCTCTTGAAAACAAAGAATTAGTTTTTATCGGGACCAACCCCGACGAAGAGGGAGCGTCCCTTGGACGAAATTTCGCGTTAAACAAAAAACAAGTGGATATTGTTTCCCGGATTGGACTTGTAGAAGATGTTATGAATGTGGTAAAACTTTTACCCGGAGTCGGGTATGCCGGATTTTTTAATGCTCAGCCTTCTCTTCGCGGCGGGGAACCCGGAGATTTAACGGCTGTCTTTGACGGATTTTATATTAGTAATCCTTATCATTGGGGCGGTGCTTATTCGATTTTTAATCCCCATATGGTTGAAAGAGTGACTCTTTCGCACGGTGTTTTTTCGGCGCGTTATGGTCATACGATTTCCGGCATACTTGAAGTCATTTCGAAAAAAGCTTCAAACCAATACACTCAGGCGGAAGTCAGTGTATCGACCAGTGCTCTGGATATTTCTCTTTCAATGCCGCTGGGATTCAACACCTTAAATCCTTCGCTGGGCGGCGCGCTTTCTATTATGGGGAAAGCAAGCTATTGGGACGGATACGTTGCTTTTATCCAAGCGCTTTCAAATACTGTGCCTTTCTTGCAGGTGATGAATTCCGTTAAACAAGCCCCTTATATCAGAAGCGGCTCACTACAGGCTCATTACCGCTGGAATTCCTACCTTGAGGCAAAAATAAACAGTTATGTCGGGAATGATGGAGTTGAGCTTGAATATCAGAACCATGACAGCACAGCAAATTTATTAGGAAACAGCGACGGTGACTTGCGTTTTTTTTGGGATAACACGACAGCTTTTATTTCTGCGGCTGCCATATACAATCCTGCGGCAGACATGGCAATAAAAGGCACTTTTGGCGTTGGCATGAATAATACGGTATATGAGACTTATACAAAGGATATCCTTAAAATAAATACAAATTTGCTGACTATCACGACAAAAGATAATTATACAAACAGAACAAACAGCGCACAGGGAAGGGTTGAATTTGATTGGGGTTTAAATCAGACTTGTTTGCTTTCTTTTGGATCCGAAGAAGTCTTTAAACAATGGATAATGGAATACGACAATAATTTGAAAACGGAAAAGGAAATAAGCCCCGGTAATTATGCGCAAAAAGATATTTATACTCCGGGCAGCAGGAATAACGCCTTGTTTTCCTCGGGATGGAGCATATTGGAATATAATTCGCTTAATAAAAAATACCGGATAGAGTTTGGATTACGCGCAGATCAGATTTATTTTATGGGCGAGGATTTTTCCGTCAATTCAGTGCCTGCTATAAATCCGCGTCTTGATCTTGATTATATGGTTTTTTCGGACAAGAAATATATTGACCGCTTAACGCTTAGCTTCGGGAGCGGTTTGTTTTCTGCTTTGAATCAAACGATCACAACAATGAATAAACAGAACGGTTTAAAAGAATTAATGCAGACACGATCATGGACAAGTTTGCTTGGTCTAAAACTCGATTTTATTCGGGGCTGGAATTTGAATTTTGAAATGTATTATAAATATGTTTTTGACAGAGCTTATTACCGAATAGAAGAAATAGACACATCAGTAGGACTTGTTTATTTTTTTAACGGGACGGCTCATATATATGGTTTTGATCTTATGCTTCAAAAAGTTGAAACTTCAACAATAAACGGATGGCTTTCGTATTCTTTTAATTACGCACGTTACTATGATCCGGACGGGAACCGCGCGTTTTTCGGAGCGGATTTCCCGGGAGGCTTTGACCGGTGGTATTATCCCGAATTTCATCGTTTTCATACTATCAATCTGGTTGCAAATTACCCGTTAAGCAGACGTTTTAATATTTATGTCCGAACCGGTTTTGTCTCCGGTATGCCGGATATAGATCATGACATACAAAGTTATAATATGGTACTGCCCAACGGGAACGGCCCTGTTTTTAAAATAACAAAATACCGAGATAACTCCACTTATTCTGATACAAAGCGGAAAATATTTACCATACCCTTAGATATAAAATTATCGTATTATTTTTTTTATAAAAACGGCAAAACACAAGGAGAGCTTTACTTCGCAATTGAAAACGCCCTTGTCCTTGTACTGCCAAAAGATGATAACTTTGTTTTAAATCCTTATACAGGAAAGACACAAGAGGGCGCCGGTACAGCTCTATATCAACTTCCTATCCCTATGATTTCTTTTGGTATAAGATGGTCGTATTAGGGTTTTGTTGACAATTTTTTTAAAGCGGATGTATTAAGATGAAAGCACATTATGAAAAATCTGATTTCTGGGCGGAAAAAGCGCGAAAAGAGGACTACCCGGCACGTTCGGTCTATAAATTACGGGAAATTGACAAGAAATTCAAACTCCTTGGGAAAAACGCGAATAAGCCCTTTCATATTTTGGATTTGGGTGCTGCTCCGGGAAGTTGGAGCCTTTATGTGCTGCGCCATCTTTCGGGCAGCGGCTTCCTCTGCGCTTGTGATTTAAAACCACTTTCCCGCGAGTTTGACGCCAATCTTTTTGATAATACCGATAGATTTTTCTTTTTACAGGGAGATTTTACGCAGGATGAAAATCATGCAATTATTGAGCGATATGCCCCGTACGGGCTTATTATCAGTGATGCGGCTCCAGCAACATCGGGGATGCGTTCTCTTGATACTGCGCGTTCCCTTGCTCTCTCTGAAAGCGTGTTGGAATCCGCTCAAAAAACGCTCTCGCCGGCCGGTAATCTTGTGATAAAAATTTTTCAAGGGGGGGAAAGTCCGGAGTTTTTAAAAAAAATCCGCCTTTTTTTTAATGAGGTAAAAACATTTAAACCCTCATCATGCCGTAGTAACTCTTTTGAAACCTATGTAATCGCGTTGGGGAAAAAGTAAATAGTTCCGGATTAAGTCCGAGCCTGCTTGTTTTTTCAAAGAGATTGTTTCTATAATCAAGACGGGTTGTTGTTTTTACTTTTGAGATTATTCAAAGAAAAGACGGCGTTAACTATGAATACCAAAAAAAAATCGGTCGCGCTTGCGATTTTACTGGCTTTTTTTGCGGCGGCTGTGATGAAACTTTTTTGTTTTGATTTTATTATTGTTGAAGGTGAATCAATGTTCCCGGTGATACACAACGGGACCCTTCTTTTCGTTAACAGGCTTGCTTATGGTTTTAGACCGCCGTTTTCAAATAAGTATCTAGTGCGCTGGGCTTTGCCGGAAAAGGGAGATGCGGTACTTTTTTATACACCTCTTGGGGATTTGGCGGTAAAACGCAGCGCCGGATTTTTTAAAGGTAAAAGCAATAGCATATATTGGACTGCGCTTGGCGATAATAGCACGGCGTCCTTTGATTCACGATCTTACGGTCCTGTTTCCGTAGATAGCATAATCGGGAAAGCAGTCGGATATTAAATTTGGATATTAAATGACGGAAGCCGAAAACAAACCAAAACCCTCTTATAATGCCAAGCTGCGGTATACTTTCTTTTTTATGGTTCTTGCTGCCAGCTTGATCTATCTGCTTGCCCGCTACGGGCACCTCATGCTGGGGCCGCAGAATTTTAATATAGGAAAGACAACCCGTCTTACGGTCGAACGAGGGCCCATCTTTGACCGGAATGGCAGGATACTCGCGATTGAAGCCCGTTTCGGGAATATTAGCGTTTGGCGTCCGGCTATTGTAAAAAAGGCAGAGCTTGCCGCCCGGCTTGCCCCTCTGCTGGCCATAAGTGAGCGGGATATTATCGCTCAAATTGATCAATCGGAAACAGACTTTATCTACTTGAAAAAAAAAGCGGATCAGGGCTGTATCCGTGAAATTGAATCTTTGATTGAAAAAGGGATGCTCCGCGGGGTGAATATTGAGCCGGTCATGGGACGGATTTACCCCGAGCAGAGTCTTGCCGCTCAGATTATCGGTTTTGTTGGTGATGAAAATACCGGTTTGGCAGGTGTAGAATACTCATTTAACGCAGAGCTCAGCGCAAAGGGATCACAAAATGAACAAAAAGCGCCCGGGAACCAGATCTTTTTAACAATTGACGCGAATATTCAGTATATTCTGGAAGATATTGCCGGTAAAGCACTTAAAAAGCATAACGCAGAGGCGGTGATGCTTATGGCTATGGACCCGCAGACCGGAGATATTCTTGGCGCGGCCTCGCTTCCCGGCTTTGACCCGAATCATTTTCGAGATTCCTCCGAACAAGACAGGATGTTCAGACCAGCGCTATGGTCTTATGAACCGGGCTCTGTGTTTAAGATTTTTTCGTTGGCAAGCCTTTTAGACGGTGATTTTATCAGGCCGGACACAACCTTTTTCTGTAACGGAGCGTATCAACACACGACAAATCTTGGCGAGCACATTGTAATCAAATGCCTTGGGGCTCATGGAACGGTAAATGCCCGGGATATTATCATTTATTCATGTAACGCCGGTGCGGCTTATGCATCAGACACAGCAAGTTCCGGAGCTTTTTATAACACGATACGGCAATTCGGTTTCGGATCCCGCACTGCAAGCGGTTTGTCAGGAGAGACGGCGGGCTTTCTCCGTGCACCGGCCCGCTGGTCGGAGCGGACAAAACAGACAATTTCAATGGGGCAAGAGATTGCGGTTTCGGCAATGCAAATGATGAAAGCGGCGACTGCACTGGCAAGCGATGGCACCTTACGCTCTCCGCGTCTTGTCTCACGTATAGTCTCGGCAGACGGCACTGATTCCCGGGAATACATTGCAGCCAAGCCGGTAAAATTATTAAAAGAGAGTACGGCACGGGAAATGCGTTCATACATGAAGGATGTGACAGGCGGACTTGGCACGGGCTGGAGGGCATTTATCGAAGACATTCCGCTTGCTGTTAAGACCGGCACAGCGCAGATAATTGATCCGGAAAGCGGCGCATATTCGGACACGGACTTTATCGCAAGCTGTATGGCGATTTTACCGGCGGATTCACCCTCTCTGGTGATTTATATCACGATTATTAAACCCAAAGGTGAAAGTTATCTTGGCGGACGAATCGCAGCTCCTTATATCAGGGAGACTGCGGAAGCGCTGGTAAACTATCTGGGTATCCCGCGCGGCAGAAATCCTCAAATTAGTCATTCAGGTTCTATACCGCTGCCTGATGATGAAATACCGGCCATCGGAACGGTAATGCCGAATTTACTGAATTATTCAAAACGGCAAATCCTGCCGCTTTTACTCCGCGACGATCTTCATTTCAGACTTAACGGTGAAGGTTGGGTTAAACGGCAATCGCCCCTCCCGGGTGCCGCGATCAGCGCAGATACGGTGATTGATCTGGAATTCGAGTGATGAACCGAAGCCGGATAAGCTCCCGCCTTTCCGGGGGCGCTGTCTGGCCGCTGCTCTTTGCCGGCCTGCCTTTAATCATCGTTGCACTTGCGTTTTTCATCCCGTATATTGACGCGCTTTCCTTGTCTTTCCGTTCAGATCCGTTGGCGGGTGGGGCAGCTCCTTTTCCGCCCCGTCTTTTTAAAATATTGGGTTTTACCCTGTGGCAAGCGTGTATAAGCACCGCTTTTGCCCTCCTTGTGGGTCTTCCCGGTGCATACATCATCAGCTCACGACATTTCAGGTACAAAAAATTCGCCCGTGTACTCAGCGCTGTGCCTTTTGCACTGCCACCGATAGTCATGGTGCTTGGTTTTGTGTTGTTCTGGGGCAATTCCGGCTTTATAAACCGTACTTTATCGATTTTTTTTGGGGAAGGCGCAGAAATCCGTATCCTTTACAAGCCCGGGGCCTTAATTTTTGCCAATACCTGTTATAATTTCCCGCTTGTCATGCGTCTTGCCGGAGATGCTTTTTTAAAAATCCGGGAAAATTACGAAGAAAGCGCACTTTCCCTGGGGGCCTCCCCGTTAAAAACAGCACTGACAGTGGCACTGCCGCTGAGTATGCCTTCTATTATTTCAGCAGCTCTGCTTGTCTTTCTCTACTGCTGGACAGCGTTTGCTCTGCCTCTGGTGCTCGGCGGTGGGCCGGGTACAACGCCTCTTGCCGTTGAAATCTATCGTTATGCACATACAACATTAAATTATAAAAACGCGGGTATCTTTGCCCTTGCCGAGACCGCTGTCTCGGCACTTGCCTTTACGGTATATCTATTTTTTGATAAAAAATCTTATCGTATGACAGGCCATTTTGGAAACAGTGAGACGATCACAGCAAGGGTAAAAACCGCTTGCCGGAAGACCGGTAAGCGGCTGCAACGCGCAGGGACACGTTTCACTTCTACGGATTTTATCAAAACAGTATATCTGACCCTGATTCTTGTTATTGTTCTTGGCCCCCTGCTTTCCGTTTTTGCAGATTCTTTTCTTGCACCGACCGGACACGGCAGCTCGGCGGGCTTTAGTCTTAAAAATTGGATACACGTGGATGTCCGCATTCTTAGTGCCTTGGGACGTTCTCTTATCCTGGCTTCTGTTTCGGCAACAATTTCTTGTATTCTTGCCCTTATGATGGCAAAAAGCGGGGATTCCCCGGTAAGCCGTTTTACCGCGATTGCTCCGGCTGTATCTTCCGGCATAGTAACGGGGCTTGGATTTCTCTCTTTTTACGGGCAAAACTCCGCGCGTTCCTTTATCGCCTTGAGCGTCATGCACGCCGTTACGGCACTGCCGTTTACCTTTAACTCAATATATACGGGGCTGCGCTCTATCCCTCAAAATACGTTAAACGCCTCGGAACTTTTTGGCGCAGGATATCTGAAAAAACTCTTTGTTATTGAGATACCGCTTTGTTCGCGAAATATACGTTCAGCATGGGGTTTTGCCGCCTGTATTAGTATCGGGGAAGTCAACTTAATTCTGATGCTTGGCATGGAACAATGGGAAACCCTGCCGCTTTATATCTATCGTGCTGTTTCCGCCTACCGTTATGACATGGCAAGCGCCGCCGGTACCATCCTTATCGGGGCAAGTCTGCTGGCGCTTTTTCTTTCGGAGCATGATATGCCTGTGTGGCACAACACTAAATCAAACAGAAATAAAACGTGAAGCACCAGGGGCTTATGCATTGGGACTGTACAGACCTAAATTTTTTACCGCAGCTTCTACAATTTTTTTGTTTTCGGGGGATAATTCTCCAAGCGGGAGGCGTGTCGGGCCTGCGGGCAAAGCGGCAAGGGATAATGCGTATTTTATCGGAACAGGATTTGTTTCGATAAAAGCCGCATTGATAAAAGGAATCAATTCAAAATGGATGGCTCTCGCTTCATTTAAGCGGGCGTCAAGCGCGGCATGGGTAAGGGCGCACACTTTTTTCGGAACAAGATTTGAAACTACGGAAATTACGCCGGATCCGCCCAGTGAGATGAGGGGCAAGGTAAGGGCGTCATCACCGGAAAGCACGACAAAATCTTTCCCCTGTGCGCGCTTTTTCAAGCTGATAACTCGGAGTATTTCACTCATCTGATTGATATCGCCAGAAGCCTCTTTTACGCCTACAACACCCTGAATATCGGCAAGCTTTGCCATAAGCGGAGGCGGAATATTCCTGCCGGTTCTTCCCGCAATATTGTATACGATAATCGGTATGCCGATCTCGGCGACAGCCTGAAAATGTTTTATTAAACCGGAATCATTAGGCTTATTATAGTACGGGGTAACAACAAGCGCCGCATCCGCGCCAAGGCGCTTTGCACGCTCTGTATATTGCACGGCGTGTTTTGTTGAGTTGGAACCTGCCCCGACAATCACCGGTAAGCGGCCTGAAGCCTCGCTTATCGTGATTTTAATGAGTTCTTCTTCTTCCCCTTCGTCAAGCGTCGGCGTCTCACCGCTGGTTCCTATCGGCACAAGTCCGTCAATCCCCGCATCAATCTGAAAACGCACAAGCTGCCTGAATCCTTCAAAATCAACTTGACCCGATGCATTCATCGGTGTAATCAAGGCGGTAAAGGCGCCGGTAAAATTCAACATCACAAACTCCCCTCAAATAGTTGGCTCATGTTAGTTATTTGTCTTATACACGCCGCCGCTCCTGAAATCCACGCCGGCAGCTGCATTTGTCATCAGTATAGGCTGATGCGTTGCGTCAAGACAATCACGCCAAAGACTTGATTCAGGATTAACGTGGGCGCGTCTGGAAACGGCAACCTTAATCGGCAGATGAACGAACTCATCGTGTACAAGGCCGATAACAACCTTTGTTTTCCCTGCCATAGCTGCATGAACAGCGGCATTGCCCAGTCTGTCGCAGTAAACTGAATCGACCGGAACGGCAACCGCGGAGCGCACTTGATAACTCGGATCAAAGTACTTTAACGTGATTTCCATATCACTCTTTTTAAAATAATTTTTTATTGCCTCTTTCAGATAGATGCCGACATCAGCCATAATCAGATTGCCGCCCGCATCATAGTTTTGACTTTCCAGAATTTTATCCTGCATCGCACCTTCGGCAACAAGGACAACCGCGTGTTTCCGGGATCTTAGTCGTCTTTCAAGATGATCTAAAAAACCGTTCGGGCCGTCAAGGTCAAACGGCACTTCGGGAATAAGGACAAAATTCACTTCATGAGATGCAAGCGCCGTGTAAACAGTCAGAAAGCCTGATTCACGCCCCATCAGACGAACAAGACCAATACCATTCGGTTGGGAAGAGGCTTCCATATGCGCCGATGCAACGGCCTCAACAGCACGGGCAACCGCTGTGTCAAAACCAAATGAACGCTGAATAAAAGAAAAATCATTATCAACTGTTTTGGGAATACCCACACAGGCTATTTTTAATTTCCGCCGCTCAATTTCATCGGCAATATCAAGGCTTCCCCGTTGTGTTCCGTCACCGCCGATAGTAAAGAGTATGTTGAGGTTAAGCTGTTCTATCGCGTCAACAATTTTTCCGACATCTTTCCCGCCGCCGCGTGAAGAACCAAGCACAGTTCCGCCCATCCGGTGGATATTGTCGACCCAATCGACATCCAACTCCATAGTCGAAAAACCATATTCCGGTAAAAATCCCCGATAACCGTATTTAATGCCGGTAATACGGCGCACACGGTAGTGGTACCAGAGACAGCGCACAATAGAACGGATAACATCGTTCAGGCCCGGACACAGGCCCCCGCAGGTAACAATACCGGCGTGAACATGCTCCGGCATAAAATAGATCATTTCCCGAGGACCGGCCTTTTCCACTACCTGACTTCGATCAAGCGGTTCACGGGAACCTAAACGAGCGTTGGTATCAAACAGTAAAAAATCATCGTCACTGACATACTTCGCTATAAAATCGCCTTCTTTTTTTGACATCGTAATCGGAGAATGGACATTCCTCGGCCCGAGTTCTTCAATGGTAAAGTCCAGTTTATCTATCTTTTTTGTCACATCTTCCGTCTTTTCAATCTTTTTTTCGCGCTCCGCCATGGGGCCCCCTAAAACATTAATTATATACATATAATACCGTATTTTTAATTTGCGGTGAAGGGGGATCAATCTTCAATCAGAATTCAGGGTAAAGGGTTTAGGAATGCTCATATCCCCCCGTATGTTCCCTGTGCCCCGAATCCTCAATCTCACGGCGAAATGAATATCATATACGCCGGGCCCTATCGTCAACAGCCCCCCTAAGGAATGTTTTTCGTATATCATAGTTTTGATTGTTTTGAACTTTTTAAATGCTTTTGCCATGTGAGTTAAGCAGAGAATAGATTTAAGAAAAGAAGCGAAAAGGCGGGATGTATCGGAATTTCAAGGTGTTTATCGGGATTATGTTTGCAAGCAGTTTACCGTATATACAATAAAAAGCGCCCGCCTGATTCTGTTGCGTCTTGAAATAAAAGGCAAATAAATTATACTAAAATGCAAGGTAGGAAGTCTTGAGAGGGTGTGGCAAGGCTCCGGCTGGGAAGCCATAAAACCGCCTGAAGGTAACGGATGGAAGTTGGTGCTCAAAACGCTCCTGCCTTATTTTTTCAAAAGAAACGATCCGATTATATTCCGTCAAGCCTCTATCATTATCAGTGGACAGGTCAAGCAGATACATGGTATCAATTTTGGGAAGTATTAGCCTGATTCCCCGATGAGCTTTTGTTAGCAGACTTACATCAACAGCTATTTTCATAAAACGGCTGGCCGAAATCGGAGCCAGATAAAACCATGCGCGAAAGAGGACTTTTTTTGAGTTTTTGTCTGAAGAAAGCTTTCTATTCAAGGCAACGGTGAAGGGCATCTGAAAAAACCTTACGATTTTTTCAGATGCTTTTTTGTTTTAGCGCCTTTTCTAAAAATAAGAGGCAGAAAATTATCTAATCTCTCTTAGTTCCTTACTTCGGTAACGAGAGTCTTGTAGCGGTCAAGGATTTCTTGTCTGTGCTGATTGATATAGTCTTCGTCCTTGGGGAGAATCCGTATTTCTTTAAGCGCCGTCATATATTCGCTGGTTTGGGCGTCTGCACGAATCGGGCGTACTGTTGTCTGCGATCCGTAAATATCCTGAGCCTGTTTACTCGTAATGAAATCAACAAACTTTTTCGCGTTTTCAAGGTTTTTTGTGCCTTTCACCACAGCCATTGAACCTGCGTTAAAATGAACGCCTTCTTTCATATACACAATTTTTACCGGAGCCCCGTTTTTAACATAATTTATAGAATTATCTTCGTTAGAAATACCAACACCATACTCTCCGTCCGCCACGCTTTTGGGAACCATACTTGAGGAGCCTGCTATTTTCCCGTCATTATTAACAAGGAGCGCCTGAACATAGCCCCACCCCTTATCAGACATATAATCGCCGTCACCCATCGCGCAAAGCATATTGATTAAATGCGCGAAGGCGGAACCGGACGCAGCGGGATCCGCCATGATGATTTTGTCTTTTAAGGCCGGGTTTAAAAGATCCGCATAGCCCTCAATTTTGACAGAACCAAGAAGGTTTGTATTATAAATTAAAAGGCTCCCGTCAAGACAAAAAAACGTAACTTTTCCGCTGTGATTGCGGAATTGTTCGGGGAACTTATCATCATTTACCGAAACATAGCTTTCGAATAAATCCTGATTTTCCACGTAGATTGAAGACACGCCGCCCCATGCAACATCGGCGTAAGGATTATTAATCTCGGATTTTAATCGTTTAAAGACTTCTCCGATTCCCACGGAAATAAGATCAACTTTAATACCGCTTTCTTTTTCAAAAAGACCCAGAATCGCGGTAACTTGTTCTTCGCTATGCGGCGAATAAATCACGACGGATCCGCCGGTTTCTTCTTTACAAGCGGCAAAAAGAGTGAGTGCCGAGACAAGACCCAGTACAAACAAGGTCTTCATACATTTTATTTTCATAAAGATTCTCCTTTTTTTGGTCGGAAAGCTTTCTCTTTTGAAGCATCGCCCTGCCCGGAACGATGCGTTTCAAAATGAGAATTACTGATACTAGGAAAGCCGTTCAAAATCCGAAGCACCATGTTTGCAAAGCGGACAGATGAAATCCGGCGGAAGCTCCTCGCCTTCATGGACATAGCCGCAGATTTTACATACCCAGCCTTTCTTTTTCCCACCGGTAGGTGCCGGTTTTGGTTTGATACGAT
This sequence comes from Spirochaetaceae bacterium, assembly GCA_031284645.1. GTDB lineage: Bacteria > Spirochaetota > Spirochaetia > Treponematales > Breznakiellaceae > JAITXS01. The sequence goes on from JAITXS010000052.1 coordinate 14,994, forward strand.
CAAAGTAATACTGGTATGTTAGCTGCGGTACATTACTAATGTTTGCCGCTTCCGTAATATCAGCAATAAAAAGTATATGAGAGCCACAATCAATTGATTGGCTTACCTTTGCCGAGAAAAAAGCGTTTGAGCATTCTGTTGAGTATACAATTCCGTTTACACTTCTTTTCAAAGCGACCGGACTGTGTGCGATTTTATCAGTATCTTTTCCGCTTTGAAATCCGAAATGTTGAAAAAGAGCAAACTGGGCATCCGTTGAGAGCACGGAAATATTAAAGAGACCTGTTTTCAGGATCATGTCACAGGTATAATTTTTTTTATTTACCGCGACAGAGAGACGTTTCGGGGTGTCGGTAATTTGAACTACCGTATTGATAATACAGGCATTGTCTTTTTCCCCGTTTTTTGCGGAAAGCAGGAAGAGTCCGTAACTTATCTTGAAAAAGGCACTATTTTCAATAACTGCCTCTTTTGTATCATGCGCTGCAATCGTTGTTTTGGGCATTGAAGAGACTATACTGTCAGCAAGCATATTGAGACTCGTTAAGTCGTCCGGCTTCAACGATGAACGTATTGACAAGGGCTCTTCCAGTATTCTGATGTTTCCCATTGACGAGAAGAGTTCTTTCATAAGGGATCCGGCAGTCGATGCCCAGGATCCGTTTTCAATCAAGGCTACTGTCCTGTTTTGCAGATTATGCTCTTTGATATCAAGCAGAGCCTCTTCCATTTTTATAAAAATCCGGGCGTTGTACGTTGTCGCCGCGAATACAAGATGGCTGCAACGGAAGGCTTCGCTTACAATAATCGAAGAAGCGGTAACCGACACATCGTAGACAGTGATTTTTGTAAGACCCCGATCGGAAAGAGCGCCTGCAAGGATGTTAGCTGCGTTTTCCGTGTGTCCATAGACTGAATTATAAACAATGAGTACGGCATTATCTTCCGGCGTATAGCTGGCCCATTTCTGATATTTTTCAAGGAAATAGCCGAAATCTTTGCGCCAGATCGGACCGTGAAGCGGGCAGACCATTGAAATATCAAGTTTTGCCGCTTTTTTAAGAAGGGACTGAACTTGGTCGCCGTATTTTCCGACAATATTTGTATAATAACGCCGAGCATCGTCAAGCCATTCGTGTTCAAAGTCCAATTCATCGGCAAAGATATTACCGGGCAGCGCCCCGAAAGTGCCGAATGCATCCGCCGAGTAGAGTATTTTATCTGTCGTATCGTAGCTTACCATAACTTCCGGCCAGTGGACCATCGGTGCCATCACAAAAGTAAAGTTATGATCACCGGAGGAAAAAGTATCTCCCTCATCAACAATAATCATACGGCTGTCGATGTCAAAATCAAAAAATCTTTTTATCATCTCGCGTGTTTTTTTATTACCCACAATTTTTATGTTGGGATAATGCAAGACGAGATCAGGGAGCTGGGCGCAGTGGTCAGGCTCCATGTGGTTGATAATCACATAATCAAGGGGGCGTCCGTTTAAAACATGAGAGATATTCTCAAAGAAAAGAGGTCCTATTGCTTTATCTACCGTATCAAGAAGTACTGTTTTTTTATCCAACACAAGATACGCATTATACGAAACACCACGCGGAATACCGTAGAC
>JAITXS010000125.1 GCA_031284645.1 Spirochaetaceae bacterium
TGATAGAAATAAATTCAATCTGCTTTGGGAGAATTGTAGTGAGATGAATGTCTATATTCAGCAAAAATATCAGGACAAAAAAATTTTCGGGAAAGATTTAAGCAATTTCAAGATTAACAGTTTTGATGATCTGCCGGAAGTCGATGCTGATGACGGAACACTCGAAATTAATAAACTCATCAACTATCAGGGGTACGAGGAACAACAAAAGGATGATGCTAAAATCGACACTTTTCAGCCGATTATGGATTTCTCGAACTTCCTATTGGTAGTATTAAAACTCACTCGTATGGAGGAAAAAAGTTTTGATCCTGTCGGGTTTAATTTGGATGATAAAGATTTGATTAAAGAATTTGATGAAAAAAATAAAACCAAGCCCATCGACAGTGAATTTGTAAAGCGTTTTGGTTTCAACTTGCTGATGGCAAAGTACCTTTTGGATAACTATCTCGTTCACCATTCAAATGAAGATGACACAATTGAAAATAATCCTTGGAAATTGCAGTATTGGCAAAAAGAAGGAAAGAGCGGGTATTTAAAAAACTTAGGTGGAGAAAGTGATTCACAATACAAATTAGTACAATTGCTTTCTATGTTTGAGGTTTCGTTTACGGCAAGGCAAAGGAAGAACTACTTATTCTACTGTCTGTTATATCTATTTAATGACAACAACAGGGATATTGATAACTACAGCAAATTTGTCTCGAATTTAGCTGATAAATATTTTAAAGATGTCTATTTGGTGAGAAGCAAACTAAATGAAATAAATACGCCTATACCTGGCAGTTTTGACACTGGCATTCTTAATAATAACAAGCTTGATATTGAAATATACAACAAGATTTTCGACTTTGATACTATTTATGGTGATGGAAATACGAGGTCAAAAGGTGTTCCTTTGTTTATTTTCAATTATCTTGACTATAAATTGTGGGAAAAATACTTCGATAATCTGGCGGGTGAAAAGAGCAAGAAAAATGATACTGTGCGGCAAAAATATTTCGACGAAATGGGATGTTCGGACTTTGAACTAAAGGTCTTAGAGAACTTTTATCAATCACGTACTCGCCGCTCTATTGAGCACTACTTCCCACAAGCAAATGTCAATGACGGAAAGAACGCTCTAACAGAGGAACAAATCAATTGCCTTGGAAATTATGCTATGATTGGAAGCGAGGTAAATAGTTCGGGGTCAAATTGGAGTCCTAAAACTAAACTTGATCACTATTTAGATGCCTCTGGAAAGATAAAACAAATCAGCGTGGCATCGATCAAGTTCATGATTATGATGCGAAAGTGCAAGGATAACCAAGGACCCCGGGAACCCGGTAATGAGTGGACATTTGAAGACATTAAAGCACATCAGGCAAAAATGTTGAAAGTGTTGATTTTATAGAAAACATTCGGTCTAATCTGTCAGCTCAAGGATACTCGACCATGCCTGTCTTATCCAAATAATCTCTCCGCTTCCTAATAATTAAAGACTACTTTGCTATTTCGGGATGAGAATTCCATGCTTCCCACTGTATTACGAGAGTAAACGTCAAAAACGCCTCACCCTCGCAAAAACAAGGAGCTGTGCTAAACTCCGATAAATTAATTTTATCGGAGGCAAAGATGAAGAAGTACAGCGAAGGGAAAATAACCCCGCATAACGTTCCGGCTTCGCGTTGCGCCGCCTACCGGCGGCGCAACGCGAAAGCGTTTTCCGGATAACGGCCCCTTCTTACTGCGTTAGCCGTAGCGGGTGCGTGGAAACGAAGCGACAGAGCGATTCAGGGCAGTTTCAAGCATTAACACCATATATTAAGCGACTACGAATGAATTGAAAATCCAATAAATTTCTTTATTCCTGTAAAGGCAATTACTTCATTGTGAGACTCGAAAACATCACCGCCAAGGTCTGTGATTAATGTACCATACGGCCGGTAGACAAAGAAAAATTTTGTGTTAATATAAAAGAATAAGGATAATCAATGAGAAATTTATTTGATGTAACTCAATTAGGTCGGATGACTCTTAAAAACAGGTTTATCAGGGCAGCTATTGGTGAAAAAGCAACACAAGGGCAGGTAAACGATTACATGTTAGATTTGTATAAAAATCTTGCTCAAGGTGGTGTTGGAACTGTTATCACGGGTTTTACCCTTGTCGATGAAACTGAAAAATACCCGCATATGATGGCATTTTATGATGACTCATTTTATGATGGCCATAAGAAATTAACCAACCTGGTGCATAAATATAATACCAATATTATCTTGCAATTGGTTTATGTTGGTTCATATGTTATGGGTGATCCAACAGGAATACCCATTCTTGCACCAAGTGTTGTAGAAAATCTGAATACAAAAGTTATCCCGCAAGAAATAACTATCGAACAAATAAAAAATATACAATCAAAATTTGCCGAGGCTGCATTACGGGCAAAAAATGCAGGTTATGATGGAATCGAAATACATGCAGCTCATGGTTTTTTACTTAGTCAGTTTATGACGCCCTATTATAACCATAGAAAAGATTTATATGGCGGATCAGTTCAAAACAGAGCAAGAATGGCATTGGAAACTTACGAGATAATACGAAAAGCTGTCGGTAATGATTTTTCTGTATGGATAAAAATAAATGTTAATGATGGTTTTGAGGGTGAAGTTTCCTTGAATGATGTGTTGTATTTATGCAGAGAATTAACACAAAAAGGAATAAACGCTATAGAAATCAGTGGTTTTTTCAGCAAATTTTCAAATGATTCGACATCATTCTTCAGGAAGGAGGCCGAACAAATTGCTGCTGAAAATGATACGGCAGTTATTTTAACTGGTGGGAATACAGATATTAAAGAAATGACAGAGATAGTCAATAATACAAAGATAAAGTATTTTGGAATGGCAAGGGCACTTATGAAAGAACCCGATCTAATCAATAAATTTCAAAAAGAATTTATATAAAACTGATAACACATTCAGGGTGAACTCCTCTTGATAAACTAATTATATTAGTTTATACTTAAATTAAGTAGTTTAAGGAGGTGCCTTTATGCCCAAGCAACGAAAGCTCACCGGTGATGCAGTGCTGTCCGCTGCCGCCGATTTAGTGGAGGAACAGGGGTATTATAGCCTGAACATAAGCAGCCTTGCCAATGCGCTCGGTGTAAAGCCGCCGTCGCTCTATAACCACGTCAGCGGTATTGAGGATGTTTGGGAACAGCTCGCGCTCATACTGTTATCGCGTATGGAAACCGCTGTACGGAATGCGGCGCTTGGGAGGTCGGAAGAGGCCGCTGTACGCGAGATAGCACATGCCTATAGGCGCTTTGCAAACGAGCATGGGGAACTTTACCGGGCTTTCACAAATGCCGTATCTATTGACGGCGGATCGGCGCTCGGTTCTCTTGCGGATACGCTCCGGCAGGTTTTGCAGCCTTTAGGTTTGCCGCGGAAGAATGAAACAGACTTCATCAGAATTTTTCACGCCGGACTTCACGGGTTTGTCACGCTTGAGAGAGCGGGGTTTTTCAAAAATACCGGAAGTACCGTAAACGCAAGTTTCAATGCGCTTGTCGACAGCCAAATCCTGATTTTGCAAAACTATCGGGGGAAATAATAATGCACGCATTGCAAATTTTTACACATGGCTTGAAATCAAGCGTACGCTCTGAATACAAATGCTTCATAGAGGTGTAGCTGTGTCCAAAAATACTCAAAGCAGTTTAGTAGACGGGTATGATGCGAAACACGAGATGATGACTTCCGCACCTGTCGGTCGATTGGTCTGTAAACTCGCCGTGCCTACAATTATAATCATGATGGTATCAGCGATGTACAATATGGTGGATACCTATTTTGTCAGCTCACTCGGTACAAGTGCGACCGCTGCTGTCGGTGTCTCGTTTTCGCTGATGAATATCATTCAGGCGGTCGGATTCTTTTTTGGTCACGGGACAGGCAATTTTATCTCCCGCGCTTTAGGTGCGAAGAAGACGGACGAAGCTGAAAAAATGGCAGCGACCGGCTGTATTTCCGCTTTTTTGCTTGGCGTTACCATTGCGGTCTTCGGAACAATATTCCTGACTCCGCTCGCAAAGCTCTTGGGTTCGACTGATACAATTCTTCCTTTCGCAAAGGATTATCTGCGATATATTATAATAGCAGCTCCGTTTATGATAACGTCCTTTATGCTGAACAATCTGCTGCGTTATCAAGGCAGTGCCATGTTCAGTATGATAGGAATGGTTACCGGCGCTATATTGAACCTCGTCCTTGATCCGCTTTTCATCTTCGTCTTTCAGATGGGCACGGCGGGTGCTGCAATCGCCACCGCCATAAGCCAGACCGTAAGCTGTGTGCTGCTGTTCACGGTGAGCTGCCGGAGCGGCGGCAACCTGCGGATTCATCTGAGTAAATTCTCTCCTTCAATCGCCGTATATAAAGAAATGATGCGCGGGGGAAGTCCGTCACTGCTGCGGCAGGTAGTTATGAGCATATCCACCGTTGTTCTGAATCAGGCAGCAGGCGGTTTCAGCGATGCGGTTATTGCCGCCATTACGATTGTCAATCGCGTATTTTTGCTTGTAGGTGCTGCAATTATTGGTTTTGGGCAGAGCTTTCAGCCGATTTGCGGATTTAACTACGGTGCAAAACGGTATGACCGCGTTAAACAAGCGTTTAAGTTTTGCCTGTATCTATCCACGACAATACTTCTTGTCGCTGCCATAGTCTGCTTTATTTTCGCACCGAATATCGTAGCTATATTTCGCGCTGATGATCCGGAAGTCCTCCGTGTCGGCGCGTTTGCGCTCCGGGCCCAATGTTTTAGCTTTCCGCTTTTGGGATGGATTTTGCTCGTCAGTTTCCTGCTCCAAACAATAGGCAAGGCGATTCCGGCGAGTATACTTGCGTTTGCCCGTCAAGGGCTGTTCTTAATCCCACTCCTGCTGATTATTGTTCCCATGTTCGGCATATTAGGCATTCAACTTTCCACTCCGATTGCGGATGCGTTTACATTTGTATTGTCTCTACCGTTTGCCATAAAAGTGTTTAGAAAGGACCTGGCGGAAATACAAGAATAAATCATGCGGATATACCTTATCCGTAGAAATAGCGTTTTCTCAACGCGCCGTGTTGTAGGTTTTTTTGTTTTAGTATAAAATAAAAAAATCATGGCTTTTGAAGTAACGGCCACAAGACGGCGGCCAAAGACCCTCGATGAGCTTGCAGGACAGGAATTTGTCCGCTCAACCTTAACGGCATCACTGGAAGCGGCGCAAATCGCGCACGCCTATCTTTTTTCCGGCCCCCGCGGCTGCGGAAAAACCAGCGTTGCCCGTATTTTGGCACGTTCACTGAACTGTGAGAAAGGGCCCGCAGCAAAACCCTGCGGCGTCTGCCCCTGCTGCCTTGATATAGGCAGAGGTTCAAGCCTTGACGTCATTGAAATCGACGGCGCGTCAAATACCGGCGTCAACGATGTGCGGCAGATAAAAGACGAAGTCCTTTTTCCGCCGCAGTCTTCACGCTATAAGATCTATATCATTGACGAAGTACATATGCTCACCAACAATGCTTTTAACGCCCTCTTAAAAACAATAGAAGAACCGCCGCCTTACGTTGTTTTTATTTTTGCGACCACTGAATTACACAAAGTTCCCGCGACCATCAAAAGCCGTTGCCAGCAATTTGCCTTTAAATTAATCCCGATAGAAACAATTTCCGCCATTTTAAAAGAAACCTGTACGGAAATGGGCATACAAGCCGAAGACGAGGCGCTTTTCTGGATCGCGCGGGAATCAACAGGAAGCCTGAGGGACGCGTACACCCTCTTTGATCAGGTAGCCTCCTTTTCCGAAGGCAATATACGTGCGGCACTCATCAAAGAAAAACTCGGACTCGTTGGACTTGAGAATCTTAATGCTTTTGCCGAAGCCTGTGCCTTGGGCAAAAGCGGTGAGGCACTTGAACTCCTTGATAAAATAATCGAATCCGGCGTTGCAGTCGAACAATTTGTCATAGATATCGCTTCATATTACCGCGGCCTCCTCCTTATAAAATGCGGCATCACACGAGAATCACTCCTTGCCTACCCATTGGAGCGCTTTTCCGCCGCAGCTGTGGACAAACTCAATGCCGCACGCCTTGAAGAAGCCCTTCGCATCATATTAAACCTCTACCGTGATATCCGTTATTCAGTTTCACCGCGCTTTGAACTTGAAAACAGTGCCGTAAAACTCTCCGCCTTACAAAACTGGGTCTCGCCCGAAGAATTGCGCGAAGCGATAGTAAAGGCAAAACTCGCTCTTGGAGATCAGAGGGGGAAGCAGATCATGCAGGAAGGTGAAGCAGGCAGGGGCGAAGAAGAAAGCGGCAGCCAACGCGGCTCCCCCCCGCTCCGAAGTCCTCCGGAGGAAGGCGAGCCTCCCTCCGTCCGGTCTTCTCCGCTTCCCCCACATATAAAAAGCGGTGCCAATATCGACGCCGAGGATCCTTTCGACTCCCCAGCGGCAGCGGAAAGCAAGCCGTTTTCCCTGAGTGAAACCTTTGACAAGATGCTGGAAGAACGAAAAAACGGCAGTGCAAGTGCTCATGGACATGAAAAGAGCGCAATAGACGAAGAAAAAAACCAAGTCCCGCCGGAAGTCGAAATGCTCTGCCGGGTCTTTGAAGGGACGGTCGTTCCGAACTTATTGTAAGGAGTACAATTATGAATATAAACCCGTTTGAAATTTTAAAAAACGCCGAGAAGCTTCAGGAACAGATGGGTGATATAGAGCAAAAAATGGGAGAAGTCGTGGTAACAGGCTCTGCCGGCGGCGGCATGGCGGAAATCGATGTAAACGGGCGCATGGAAGTTCTTGCCGTCCGTTTATCACCGGAAATCGTAAATCCTGATGATATAGAATTATTACAAGACGTGACAATGTGCGCTTTTAACGAAGCGTTGGCAAAAGCAAAAAAGGCCGCGCTTCCGGCAATGGCACATCTTGCGGGTTTTTTAGGCGGCGACAAGTCAAAAAACGGACTAAATCCCCGATAAACATTTTTTTGTTCTGATCAAGAGTGATTTTAAGGGATATCAACGGGGACGCCGTTTTCGTTTATCTTAGAGAAGAGCCGGTGATTCTGCGCCGGGGAACAGAACATCAATGATCTTTTCCGCGGTCTGCTGAATAATAGTCTCGTTTATATACGAAGGATCATTAATTTTTGTTTTAAGTTCAGCAATTCTTTCCGCACGCTCATTCGGGGCTGCGTCAACTATTTCGAGACTGTGGAGATGATCGGCCTTTGCAAGCGCTTCTTTCGAAATACTGACAGAATCGCCTTTAACCGGTTTTGACGCGGAATTTACTTTCCCACTACCACCGTACACTTGTTCTAACGGACCAATTCTACCGATTGTCATAACTCCATCCTTGATTCTTACCTAGTATATCGGCCTATACGGACTTGAGATTTAGGAAAAGTTCATTCGCGGATCAGATTCATCTCTTGTACTCAGGTTCCTGCCCTATTAAGCACGTTTCCCTGAAACACACACTGCAAATTCACCGCGTTGCTCTTTCCTTGCGACAAGAAGCTCATATATCTCGGCGGCGGAACCCCGGAGATATTCCTCATGAAGCTTCGTCATTTCCCGGCCTACACACACAGAACGCTTACTATCTAATTCGACTAAATCCGAAAAAAGCTTAACAATCCTGTAGGGCGATTCGTATAAAACAAAGGCACTTTCCCCGGACAGGAGTTCCTGTAAGCGCGACTTTCTGCGTCCGGCTTTTGGCGAAAGAAAACCTTCAAAAACAACGCTTTTATCAAAAATGCCCGCAATGCTGAGCAATGCAGCAAAGGCCGAGGGGCCGGGGACGGGTAAGACCGTATGTCCTGCCTGTACAACCTTTCTGACAAGAAGCGCTCCGGGATCACTTAATGCAGGACTCCCCGCATCGGATGTATAAGCGACATTCTCTCCCCTGTCAAGCGTGCTTATGATCTTCTCCGCTGCACGTTCTTCATTTTGAGATCTACAGGAAAGTAGTTTAACGTGTATTCCGAAATGAGTCAAGAGTTTTTGAGTGCATCGGGTGTCTTCCGCCGCAAGAAGTTCAACGCTTTTCAGTACCTCCAAAGCCCGCAGGCTTATGTCGGAAAGATTGCCGATTGGGGTCGCGACTATATATAATATCGACATGACTCATCATCCTGCTTGTTTACACAAATCAGCACTTTCCAAAAAGCGTAGCCAACACAAGCGGGGGGAGCTCCGGTTTTTTCGGGCCAAACGAATAGGCAGAGAGGAGTTCGGCTTCTGCTTCGGCAAAGAGTTCCGGTTTTGTACTGTACAGCCGCGCAATCACATCGCCGGCCCGGACTTTATCGCCGGTTTTTGCCTCAAGTATAATGCCTGCATGGTAATCAAGGGCATCTTCTTTTTTGCGCCTTCCGGCACCAAGCAGCATGGAGGCAATGCCGCAGCGTTCTGTATCCATAGCGCTTATGTACGCTGATTCGGGTGCTCTGACAATTTTTTCGAGGGGTTTCCCGATGAGTTTTGAGCAGTCCTCAATCACCGAAACATCGCCGCCCTGCGCCTGAATCATCTCCTTGAATTTTCTAAAGCCGCTGCCGTCGGAAATTGCTTTCCGTGCTTTTTGCGTACACTCCTCAAGTGTCCCGATACCGGCAAGACAGATCATGGATCCGGCAAGCTGAACACAAATTTCCGTTAAATCGGCGGGGCCTTTACCTTGCAGGGTTTCTACGGCTTCTTTTACTTCAAGGGCGTTGCCTATGGCAAAGCCAAGGGGTATATCCATATCGGTAATAAATGCGGCCATTTTTCGCCCGTGGGCCTCCCCTATATCAATCATCATCTGTGCGAGCGCTTTTGCTTCATCGACTGTTTTCATAAACGCACCGGAACCGCATTTTACATCAAGCACAATCGCATCGGCACCTGAGGCAAGTTTTTTTGACATGATGCTTGCGGAAATCAGCGGCAAGGAGGCAACCGTGCAGGTAAGGTCACGGAGTGCGTAAATCTTTTTATCGGCCGGTGCGATATTGGCGGTCGCGCCGACAACTGCTGCGCCGACCCGATTTACGATCTCAAAAAATTCCGCCTTATCCAAAGCAGTCTTAAAGCCGGGAATTGACTCAAGTTTGTCGATGGTACCGCCGGTATGACCGAGTCCCCTGCCCGACATCTTGGCGACTTTAGCTCCGCAGGCCGCAGCAATCGGCGCGAGGATCAGGGTTGTTTTATCTCCGACGCCGCCTGTTGAATGTTTGTCTACTTTAACACCGTGAATTGCACTCAGGTCTATCATGTCGCCGGAATGAGCCATTTCCTCCGTTAAGACAACTGTTTCCTCGTGGTTCATACCTTTAAAATAAATAGCCATTAAAAGCGCTGCCGCCTGATAATCCGGTGTCTCACCTTTTGTGTATGAGTTTATAAATTCGGCGATATCCGTTTGACTTAAAGCTTCTCCGCGCTGTTTTTTTCCAATAATTTCCGTCATTGTAGCCATAAGACGCTCCTTATGATTGTATTGTTAAGAATACCGGGAAATGGGGCGATAGGGTAGAGGGGTTTGGCAGTATCGGATTTCTGTTGCCCTGTCGCCCCATACCCTTCGTATCAATCATTGATTCAATACATGAACAACAATGGAGAAAAGACGCCCGTGATGCCTAAAAATAAAACCTAGCCCAAAAAGCTGATGACCAAGAATTAAAAACCTAGCCCAAAATATAATAGGTCTACAGAAAGGTAGATCAGAATGGGGTTAGATATGCATAGCAGACACGAGATTGTAAGATGTAATTACAAAGCGTA
>JAITXS010000156.1 GCA_031284645.1 Spirochaetaceae bacterium
TCCCCTGGCAAAGTGGCGCTTTCCGCTGTTTTCTATTCGCAAAAAAATGAGTATCTTTTCTTTAGAATAGTAGATCCCACAGCAGGTCGTCATTATTTTTCAAAGACCTTTGATGATCACATTAAAGCGGGACAATTTTATATCAAAGGACGTTAATTGTGCCGTATATTTCCCGGAAAACAATTGACGAAATTCAAGAACGTCTGGATGCTGTGAGTATTATCGGCGAATACGTGCGTTTGGAACGGCGCGGCGAAACTTACTGGGGGCTTTGCCCCTTTCACAATGAAAAGACGCCGTCTTTTTCAGTTAATCAGGAACGGAAATCGTATTATTGTTTCGGCTGTCAGGAAGGCGGCGGGGTTGTTAATTTTCTTATGGCCATAGAAAAGATCAGCTTTCCCGAAGCGCTTACTCAGCTTGCCAAAAAAACCGGTGTTGAAATTTACTACGAAAATTCCGGCGAATCTTCGCTTTCAAAAACCGAAGATAATCTTTCCCGAAAAAAAGATGATCTTGTTGAATTATACAGAAGGGTTGCCGGCAGTTTTCACTATATTTTAATGGAAAAAGAAGAGGGGAGGGGGGCTAAAAACTATATCCTTGAGCGTGCGATTAACCCGGGGACGATAGATAACTTTAATATAGGTTACGCTCCGGCAGACCGCCTGTGGCTGTATAAATTTTTAATTGCAAAAGGATATTCACAAGAATTTTTAAGCGAAAGTGCGCTTTTCTCAAAGAAATATCCGCAATACGCGTTTTTTTCAAACAGGCTTATCTTTCCGATAAACGATCGGCAGGGGAGGACAGTCGCATTTGGCGGAAGGATTTTAAGCGGGGACGGGCCAAAATATATTAATTCGCCGGAATCGCTTGTCTATAAAAAGCGGGATACGCTTTTTGCTCTTGATAAAGCGCTTACTGTGATACGTAAGACCCGTGAAGTTTTTGTATGCGAGGGTTTTATGGACGTTATTGCGTTACATCAGGCCGGAATAAGTAATTCCGTAGCTCCGCTGGGGACTGCTTTTACCGATGAGCAAGCGCGGCTGCTTCGACGCTGGGCCGAGAAGGTTAACCTTGTTTTTGATAGCGACGAGGCAGGTCAAAACGCTGCGGTTAAAGGGATTATCACCTGCCGGAAAAACGCGCTTTCCTGTTCGCTTATTATCCCGCAAGCGCCGGAAAACGAAATTCCTCAAGACGGGGAGGAAAAAGAGTTGAAAAAGTTCAAAGATCCCGCCGATATTTTAAAGAATTCCGGTGAAGAACTCTTGTTTAATTCATTAAAAAATACTATTATTGATGTTGACTATCTGATTACAAAAAGCAAGAAGGATTTTCTGAATAGACATGATGATTCACAAGGGATGTCAAAGGCTATAGCCTTTCTGTCTCCGTTTTATTATAGCATTGATTCCGAGGTGGATAAAGAAATTTTTTATAAAAAAGTCGCGGATAATTTTGGTGTGGAACCACAATCGGTCTTGCATGAGTTACAATTTGGACGGAACCGGGAATCGGCTCCCAATAGTACGATTGTACCGAAAAATATTTCAAGAACTGTAACCATGAACGAAGAACTTTTCTTGCTTACGGCGCTTGTCGTTAATTGCGAACATTACCCCGCTCTTTTTGAAAAGCTACGGGCAAGCTTACCGAAAGAGGAGTTTTACAATCAAGACGCGAAAAACATCTATCTGGCTTTAGAGGAATGTTTCCGAAGGGGTCCTCTCAGTCTGGATGCGGTTTTATCCTGTATTGAGGATAGCGTCTTACGTATTTTTCTTACGCAAAAAAGTGCTGTTGCTGAATTTTCAGAAGATCCGGAACGGCTTGTGAACGGTGGGATAAAGGGCGTAAAGATAAAACGGCTTGAAAGCCGAAGGCAAAAAATAATAACGGAAATGAAGCTCGCGAGAAATGAGGAAAAAAATCTCGATGATCTTCTTTCCGAAAAAATGATTATTGATTCTGAGTTACAGACATTAAAGGGGGCTCATTCATGAAAGGTGAAACGATGGAAAATGAAGAAGCACAAACGGGTACCGCCGGACCGACGGTGCTCGAAAAATCTAATACTCAATTAAAAATCAAAGGGAAAGAAGAAGAAAAGGCGGATCCTTTTGCTTTTCACCCTGATTTTCAAGTCGATGAAAAAGAAAATGAAAGCGATATAGAAAACGATCCTGCTGTTTTAAAACTTCTTGAAGACGGACGGGAGAAAAAAACGCTTTCCTATGACGAACTTTCAGATTATTTACCCGAATACATAGCGAATTCTGAAAAAATTGAAATTGTTCTTGCCTTACTTGAAAAAAATCATATCGCCCTTGTTGAGGAAGACAATCTCAGTGATGAAGAAGCCATAGCACCGGTAAAGCGAAAGAAGTCTTCATCCGATAAAAAACGCCTTGTGTACAACGAAAAGGAATCCACTATTGATGATCCGGTCCGCTTATACCTCCGTGAGATTGGCCGTGAAAATCTGCTTTCCGCCGAGCAGGAAGTTGAGCTTTCAAAAAAGATGGAAAAGGGCGAGAATATCATCAAAAACGTGATAAAAAAATCAGGCATGATTATCACTGAATTCTATCATATCGCACAGAGAGCGTTTTCAAAAAAAGACCCAAAAGATTTAAGCTTGTCAAAAAAAGAATTAAGCGAATATATGACCGAACGACGTCGGCTTATTCATTTTTACCGCGAGTCTTTGCGCTTAATCGGCGTTGATATACGGAATTACATAGATATAAAACGGAAACTCATCACAAAGGGCCTCCGTTTTTCCGAGGATAAAGAACTACAAAATCTTCGTAAAAAAATTCTTGAGGTAATTGCATCCTCTGAAATTCATCCCGATGAAATCATCAGTTTTTCAGAACGATTTGTGCAAGCCGCAAAAAAAATAAAACGTTTACGGCGTGATAAAGAGCGCATTGAAAAACGTCTTAATGTCTCATCAAAACAGGAATTGAGTACATTGGGGCGCCATCTCACGATTAAAGAGGAACGGGAACGTGTTGAAAGTGAGCTTGGTCTCAGTTCGGAAGAAATAAAAGAAAAGATACATCATATACAACAAAATAAAAAGCAGCTTGATAAAATAGAAGCTGATTTTGAAGAACCTGTTGAACGTATCAATCAGCTTGCAAAAGAAGTGAATAGCGGCCGGATTATGATGAAGAGCGCAAAAGACAGCCTGATTACGGCAAATCTTCGTTTGGTCGTTTCGATCGCCAAAAAATATACGAATAGGGGTTTGCATTTCTTTGATCTTGTACAGGAAGGAAATATTGGCTTGATTAAAGCGGTTGAAAAATTTGAGTATAAAAAAGGGTTTAAATTTTCAACCTATGCAACATGGTGGATCAGGCAGGCTATAACCCGTTCAATTTCAGATCAGGCGCGGACTATCCGTGTTCCGGTTCACATGATTGAACAAATAAATAAAGTTGTCCGCGAATCACGCCAGCTTTTACAATCTTTGGGACGAGAACCGTCAGATGAAGAGATCGCCGAAAAACTCGGTTGGACCGCGATTCGGGTAAAATCGGTTAAGAATGTTGCCCGCGAGCCCATATCGCTTGAAGCGCCGGTAGGAGAGGAAGAAGATTCCCAGCTTGGTGATTTTATTGAAGACGATCATGTAGAGAATCCGGCAAACAAAACAGCCTTTACGCTTTTACAGGAGCAGCTTTTCCGCGTGCTTGCGACTTTACCGAAACGCGAACAGGAAGTACTCAAGATGCGTGTTGGTTTAGACGATGGTTATTCGCTTACTTTGGAAGAAGTGGGGCTTTATTTTAATGTTACCCGCGAACGTATCAGGCAGATCGAGGCAAAGGCTTTACGGCGACTTCGCCACCCGAAACGGAGCAGAAGGTTAAAAGATTATTTGGATCATTAACGAAAAATAATGATGGGGAAGATATTATTCTTTTCCCCAAGTGGAAAACAGTCATCTTTTAAAAATCATATGGGTTTTAAAGGGACAATTATAATATGAGAAGGAGTTATGATGACAACAGAAGAAGTATTTGAAAAATTGCGTGAATTACAAGAGGTTCTTACGCAAAAAATTACGCTTGAAAGAGAAATGGCTGATATTCCCAAGATTTTAAGTTCTTCGGAAGAGCTTGTTCACCGCCTGAAACAGAATTATATTGACAAAGATCAAGAGTATGTTACATGGAAAAAGAAAGAAAGCGAATGTCGAAACGCACTTGTAATTGCGGAAAGTGATCGGGAAAAATGTGAAAAAAAGATGGACGCCACTACAACGCAAAGAGAAATTGAGGCGCTTGATAAAGAAATTGTCGAAGCCGCCAAAAAAGAAGAGGCATTCCGCAGAGATTTACGTTCTATAGAGCAAAAAGCAACGGAGCTTAATGAATCCATGCGGCAGGATAAAGAATTTATGGACGGACAGGAAAAAGAGCTTAACGAACGTAAAAGGAGTATTGAAAAAGAACTGTCCGAAAAGCAAAAACTGCTTAATGTTATTGATGAAAATGAAAAAAAATTAACGGACGGAATGGATCCCGAGCTTATTTTTAAATTTAAGCGTATTATTCGTAAGAAGCGGGGGAAGGGAATTGTCGCGGTTAAAGGCAGGGAACATCCTGTCTGTATGGGCTGCCACATGATTCTTCCGATTCAATTTGCCGCTGAAGTAAGGCAGGGTAAAGATATTTTATCCTGTCCGTATTGTTCAAGTATTCTGTATTTTCAGGAATCTGATGAGGGTGAAGAAGAATTCTTTGATGACGATGATTCTGGAAGCCTTGCCGATCTGGAAGATATTGAAGATGAACTGGAAGAAGATGACGAGGAAGAAGAAACAATTAATATTGATTATGAAGAATAGATCGCTCATTCACCACCGATTTTGTTGTTTAAACCAATCATCAGGATCGGGATGGATGATGAGATAAAAAATGAATTTAGTATTGTTTAGCGGTGAGTCAAGCTGCCGCGTCCTTAGTGTTTAAAACGAGCACTTAAGATGAGGAAAGTCCGGGCTCCGTAGGGCACGATGCCGGGTAACACCCGGGGTTCGGTTTTTAACCGAAAACAGAAAGCGCAGCAGAAAATAAACCGCCTTAAGCGTCTTGAAAACAGGCGCCGGGTAAGGGTGAAAAGGCGGGGTAAAAGCCCACCGCGGAACCGGTAACGGTTCCGGCAGTGTAAGCCTCATCGGGAGCAAAATCAAACAGCGGCGGGACTGCCCGTCCGTCTCGCTTAAAAAAGCGGGAACGCCGCGGGTAGATTGCGAACATTTCTTCCGCAAGGACGAAAGAAGATAGATGGCAACGCTTTACGCTTTTTTGTAAAACAAAAAAACGTGAAGAACAGAACCCGGCTTATGACTCACTGCTTTTTTTTATTTTCACCGGCGGATTTTACTATAAATAATGTGTATTCTGTCTACTAGAACGAATCTCGAAATCTGTCGGGCCTACATGACTAAGACATACTCCTCATGAAAACAGTATCTAAAAGCAAATGCGCCGATTTTTATATGTACTATTTTCATTAAAAAGACAGATTTCCACCTTTCTCCATGCTCCACCAATAATCCCAACTCCGATAAATTTCCGGCAAGTGCCTTACCCAAAATCTCTCTTGACAAAAAAAGAAGTATTGTAATATACTAAATTGTAAGTTTATATATTAAAAGCATGACGGACGGCAACAGGGATCAGTACTGTAAATTAGAACGTAAAGATTTTGTTAGAATCTTACAAATATATTTTGCAAGGAGAATCAAAGATGAAAAAGAAAATTGTGCTGGGCTTCGTGTTATTATCTGCATTTGCTTGTGTATCAGTTTGGGCAAAACCCGGAGACGAGAAAATGCAAGCGGTTTTTATTGCTGGGGATTCTGTAGACGACTATTGGCTTCAGGTCCGCTCCGGTGCTGAAGATAAAGCAAAAGAACTGAGTAATGTGGATTTTTCTTTTGAGTCTCCCAAGGACGCAGCAAATCAACAACAATTGGTCGAGGATGCCATTACAAAAGAAGTCGATATCCTGATGATTGCTCCGTTAAACACAGACACTCTTGTTCAAAGTATTGAAAAGGCGAAAACAGCAGGAATCAAAGTCATTATCATTGACTTTCCGGTAGATACGAATAATTACGATGTTTTCCTGTCCGGTAATAACGGCGCCGCCGCTCGTAAAGCTGCAGACGAAATGGCAAAGCTTATCGGTAAAAAAGGCGAAATTGCTATTATCAACGCTAAATCCGGCGATGTAAGAGCTATGATACGCGAAAACGATTTCAAAGATCAGATTGCCAAGAAGTATCCCAGGATTACGGTTGTCGGTACTCAATATTCTGACGGAGATAAAAGCAAAGCGCTTACTATTGCTGCGGATTTTATCACGGCTAACCCTGATCTGGCAGGAATTTATACCTGTAATGGAGATTCCACCCTTGGCGCGGGTAATGCCATTGAAGAAAAAAATAAGACCGGCACAATCAAATTAGTTGGTTTTGACTTGACTGATGATACAAAGGCATTGATCCAGCGCAATACACTCAATGTTGCTATGGTTCAAAACCCCTATCAGATGGGATTACAAGCTCTGCAAGCCGGAGTAGACCTTGTAAACGCCAAAAAAGTGAAGAAAAATATTGATATCAACGCAAGGGTCATTACAAAAGCAAACATAAATTCAGTAAAATAATGACAAAGATTTAATCGAATTTATGGGTGGGGTATTTTGAAACATTACTTTCAAGATACTCCACCGGGAGTATTTTTACCCTTAAGTCCAAACCTTATTCACAGCGGTGATTGTTTAAAATGAGCATCCCTGATATACCCTCTTGACAGATAACTAAAAAATCAATCAATGTATATACAATGAAGTCAGTATTATGCTTTGGCGATTCAAACACATGGGCTTATAATCCGGAAACAGGTACCCGCTATCCATACGAAATACGCTGGACAAGTGTTTTACAAAAAGCACTCGGAGATTCTTGGACAATTATACCGGAGGGTTTTAACGGGCGGACTACCGTATTCTCCGACCCATTTATGCCGTACAGAAACGGTCTTGAGTTTTTTCCTGCAATTATAGGGTCTCACTATCCTCTGGATATTTTAATCATTATGCTTGGCACAAATGACACCAAAAGCGTTTTTGATCTTCCGGTACACAATATCACAGGCGGCCTTGAAGCGCTGATAAAGGCAGCGCGGGGTAAAGCGTATGGCATAAACGGCGGAGATCCGAAAATTTTGATTGTATCCCCGGCAATAATTACCGAAGGAGATCAAAATAAGGCCGTATTTGACTTACGGCAATTTCAAGGCAGCGCAGAAAAAAGCATACAGTTTGGAGCGGCCTGCAAAGCCCTTGCACAAAAAACACTCTGCTCTTTTTTTGACGCATCCAAAATCGCTTTTTCAAGCTCTATTGACGGCATACACCTAACGCCGGAATCCCACAAAACACTTGGCCTGGAACTTGCTGCC
This sequence comes from Spirochaetaceae bacterium, assembly GCA_031284645.1. Classification (GTDB taxonomy): domain Bacteria; phylum Spirochaetota; class Spirochaetia; order Treponematales; family Breznakiellaceae; genus JAITXS01. The sequence goes on from JAITXS010000156.1 coordinate 7,500, forward strand.
CTTATAAAGAGACTTTAGACTCTTTTTAAGGGAGCCCCATAATTTACGGGAGAACAGTTGCATTCAGAGAGCTCGGATTAAAATTATAGCCTGAACGGCTCAACGATACTTTCAACAAGCGCCCGTTTATCTGATTGAGGCCACTTACCTTTACACTATACACTTTATTGTCATTTGACGATACAGAAAGCAAAGTAATGGGTATTGGTTCACCTTGAGAGTCAGTAATGTCCTCAACCGTAATATTCGAGAGTTCCAAAGGAGTATTGAGCGCATTGCTTAAAGTGATCGTTATCGAGGCATTATACAGATCAGCTTCCGAATGTATACTGAGAGTTTCAAAATCAACTGTAATATAGCCGGTATTATTCGGCAGTAAAAAAACGCCTAAAAAGGTCGGCGAGCTGTATACTTCGGCAAGCGTTGTTGTGTTGAATGCTTTATGCGTAACATACATAGCCGTATACGCATACGCGCTGCCGCCGGAGGAGGAACTATTGGCTACAACATCTGCGTTATTATTTGAATTTAAATACGCCGGATTAACTAAATCGGCACTGTAAAAAAAATAGCGATTGTCACTTGGATACGGCGTAATAAGTTCCCGAGACCTTAAAATCTGCGGGCCTGATCGGTCATTCATACGGAAAAAATTTCTGCTGGAAAACGCCGATCCCACGGAAGACGCATTATTATTTGTAGTTACCGTATATGATTTTAACGCATTATAATCACTATACAGCGTTGGGTTAATATCCTGATACGTGCTCTCCGACGGCGAAGAGACAATCCTTCCGCTTATATAAATTCGGTAAAATATATAGTAGTTATTAAGAAAATGATTAAGATTATTGCCGCTGATACTCGGAATATACGATTGCTGAAAATCCAAAGACACCCATGAACCGTCATCAGGCAGGGCAAAACGCACCGAATTATTCATTGATAAGGTAACCGTATCCGCGCTCACCGGAGCAATATACTGATAGTCTTCTATTCCGCAGGAGACAAATAAAAATAAAAGAGCGCCCCATACTAAATGTGACCGGATTCCGCTATCCCCCTTGCGGGAGAACCCCGCAACGCCCCCATATCCCCTCCACTATGTTTAATTATCTCCTGCCGGAAGCAGCTCTCCCTGAGGTTCAGCAGCTTCGTCCACAGGCGGCACAGCAATCTCTAAGGCGATAAGACGGCTCTGTGCAATAGGCATCCAGCTCTCATTATTTTTCCATTTATCAATAACATTCTGATATGCTTCTTTTGCCGAATCAATTTTATTTTGCTGCTCGTAAAGCCGACCCCTTGAAAATTCCGCATGAGCACCTTGGGGAAAATCAGGATAAGCGGCAGCCTTGACGTAATATTCAATCGCGTTATCAATATTGCCCCTTTCTTCCGCCGCTACCGCTGCGTTAAAGTACGATATCGGGGCAAGATAACTCTCTTTGCCTGTTTCGGCAGACTTACGGTAAGCATTTTCCGCGCCTTCCCAATCCAATCTTTCGCTATATATGCCGGCTAAGACAGACCATGCCTTAGCAGCCGGATAAGCTGAATATTGAGCCGCAAATTTTCCAAGATCCCGTATATAAAGCTCCATAGTATCGCTATTTTCACTATTATCCCCCGGTGCTTGCCCCCCGGTATCAACGCTGATAAGTTTTTCATATCGTGGAAGAAGTGTTTCATCCAAAATTTGTATCGCCTTTTTATTACGGGATTCAAGAATCAGCATAGCAACAACAAAAGCGAGACAGGCAATCACTATGATTACTATGCAAAGAAAAATGAGCCTTCTTTTCTTTTCGATAAATCCTGATAGACTACCTGCTATTTTCTCATTATTCATATATTCCCTCTTTAAATGATAGCTCTGTTCCAATCCTTGTCACGTTTTAGAACAGCTTCTTATCTGTAAATCTTTTATAAGTTTAGATAGATAGGTTCGCTGAATTCCCAGCATTTTTGCCGCAGCTGTCTGATTCCCTCTCGCCGTTTCTAAAACCTTTTCCAGAAAAAACGCTTTAAACGCATTGACAGCCCTTTTTAAATCGTACCCACCCTCCCCTATCTTGCTGTAATAAGCGCTTTCATTATAAACAAAAAGATCTTTCTTGTAAATAAGAGGCGCATCACTGTTCAAAGAAGCCCGCTCAACCATATTTCGCAGTTCCCGAACATTGCCGTTCCAGGGATGGGCAATCAATGCCTCTTGCGCCTCACCATCGAAATCTCCGATATCTTTTTTTATCTCAAATGCAAAATTTTTCAAAAAATAAGACGCAAGCGTAAGGATATCCTCTTTCCTGTCCCGTAAAGGTGGTATAAAAATCGGAAGAACATTCAGTTTATAATAAAGTTCCCGTAAAAAAGCGCCTTCTGCTATCATTTGTTCGATATCGTGTTTTGTTGAGCTTATAATCCGTATATCTCCGGATTTTTTTTTAAATGCATCAAGAAGCGCCTGTTGCCTCAGCAAGGTCAAACAGGAAATTTCATCAAAAAAAACAGTAAGTGTGCCGTGGAAAAGGTCTAAAAAATCAGTATCTTCTTTTAGGCAATTTATATGAACAAATTTTTGTTCACTCCGTTTGCTTTTTGAATAAATGTACCGAGCAAAAAGCTCTTTACCAACACCAGCTTCACCTAAAAGAAAAACCGGCGAATCTGTTTGAGCAATACGAGCGGCGATGTCCAATTTTTCTTTCATTACCGGACTTTCGGCAATCAAACTTTGAAAAATAGACACCACCACTCATCGTTCCCCTTTTATGATGAGCTTTTTGACTTTAAGGCATCGCCCAAGGTAAATGTTGAGCCGTCAGACTCTTCCTCTGCCATATAACGGGATATTTCATCGCGTTCCATTTTTCTATGATAGTCCCGCAGAGAAAACGCAAGTTTTTGTTTATCCGGTTGAAGTTCCAGTACAAGCGCCTTGATAGCATCGCCGCACTTATAGTTTTTAAGAATTTCATCAGGGTCTTCATCTTTTTTTTGTACCAAATTTGATTTATGGATAAGACCTTCAATACCGTCCGCAACTTTCACAAAAAGACCGAATTCAGTAACGGATGAAACTTCTCCCTCTACGATGGAGCCTATTTTATACATTTCTGCAAAATTTTTCCAGGGATCTTTGGTAAGTTGTTTTATTCCGAGTTTAATATTTCTGTTTTTTCCGTCAGCTTGAATAACAACAACATCAATCTCATCGCCTACCTTAAATTCCTTTCCGATATGTTTCGCCCTTTTTGTCCAGGAAAGATCATCACTGTGCAGAAAACCGTCAATCCCTTCTTCAAGCTCAATAAATGCACCGGAACCGGTCAGTTTTACAAGTTTTCGCCTAAGCTTTGTGCCGACAGGATATTTTTCCTCAATATCATCCCAAGGATTTTCCGTGACCTGCTTTAATCCCAGGGAAACACGACCTGCCTGCAGATCGTAGCCTAAAATCATACATTCAACCAAATCACCGATTTTAAGCAGCTCACTGGGTTTTTGTACTTTTCTAATCCATGAAAATTCGGAAATATGGGCAAGGCCTTCAATTCCTTCCTGAAGCTCAATAAACGCGCCGAACTCGGTAATTTTCGTTACTTTGCCTTTAACAACATCATTTACATGATAGCTGTCCTCAAAGTGTACCCAAGGATCATCGCTAAAATGTTTTAATGAAAGATTAATGCGCTTTGCATCCGGCTCAATCCGGAGGATTTTTACTTTTATCTTTTGTCCTTTTTTGACAAAATCTTTCGGACGGATCACATGGCCCCAACTCATATCGTTAATGTGTAAAAGGCCGTCAAAACCGCCGATATCAACAAAAGCACCGAAAGAAGTAAAGGATTTAACAATCCCGTCTATTTCCGCGCCGATTTCCGTATTTTTAAAGAATTCTTCACGTTTTTTCTCGATTTCTTCTTCCAGAAACTTACGGCGGTTGACAACGACATTAACCTTACTGTCGGAATAGAGACGTTCAACATACATGGTAACATTTTTGCCGATCATGACTTCCGGCTTTTCAACACGGTAAATATCGGCTTGGCTGATTGGCATAAAAGCGCTGATACCACCGCCTAAATTAAGCTCAAAACCGCCTTTTACAAGCTTCTCTATCTTCCCGTCAACCGGTGTATGATCGGTAAAAGCTGTCTTTAAGAGTTTCCAGAGGAGTTTTTCATCTGCTTTTTGCTTTGAAACAATAAGCTCCCCGTACTTATTCTCTTTGGTAACGAGTATGACTTGAACTTCATCCCCTATTTTAGGGACCTCACGGAATTCACTCAGGGGGATCTTTCCCTCGGACTTATAACCGACATCCACAAACACCTGATCAGATGCTACCTGAACAACCCTGCCGCTTACTAACTGGCCCTCTTCCAACCGCCCAAGAGATTTTAAAAATTCCTCTTGCAATTGTATCTGGTTTTCGCCATTCGAAGTCGACGGCTCCTTTCCGATTGGCTCTTCCAATCCCACTTCCGACTTAGCCATAGTTTATCCTTTGCGTTTTATACTACCTATTAATTTCTCATAACTTTGCTCAAGCGTCAAGAGTGATGTGTCAATAGAGCAAACGCCCTCCCCTATTTTAAGACTGCCTTCCACTTTAGATCTGTCATTTTGATCCCGTTCTTCGATAGATTTTTTTATTTCCTCAAGACTGAGGTTTGATACCCCTTGCGTAAAACGCCGCTTTGCTCTTGTTTCAGAAGAAGCGTCAAGGTAGAATCTATACTGCGTATCGGGAAAAACCACCGTAGTCATGTCTCTTCCCTCAACCACAATATCACGGTTTCCCGCGATCTTTTTGATGAGCGCGTTGACAATATGACGGACAGCGACAATCGAAGAAAGCACCGAAACATATTTGTCAATTTCATCGTTATGAAGAAAAGGCGTAACATCTTCATCGTTAAGAAAAACGGTGTCTTTCCGGTAATCCAGTGCAGCTTTTTTCGCAAAAAAGAGAATGTCTTGTTCATTGTGTACATCAATCCCGGCCCTAAGACACCCAAAAGTGATGGCACGATAAAGATTTCCCGAGTTTATATAGGTATATCCTTCCCGCTCTGCCAAAAGTTTAGCTATTGTGCTCTTTCCGGAACCGGCAGGCCCGTCAATTGCAATTACCATATATATAGTCTACCTTACCCGTTTTAAAAAGTCTACCCGCCACCGCGAAACATCAGAAATCTCAGTTTTTGAAAAATTATCAAGTTCACACTCATCATTTGACAGTCCAAAAGAGAAATAAATGATATTTCATTCTTTGGGCTTACCCTTCGATGGTTTTTAAAAATGAAAATTCTTGGGGCTTACCCTGCCGCAGTACTTGGAATTTTAAAAGTAATTTTATATAATATTCTATTATGAAACAAACAGTTTTCTTTTTTTTAACGTTTTTTTTATGTGTGGGCCTTTGGGCGCAGACTGATGATACAAGTTTTCCTTCTTCGGATGGTGATTCCCCGTCTTCGGCAGACAGTTCGGCCGTTTCAGGCTCAACGGACATTTCCGCTACGCCTGAAGAGGCACCGGAAGCAGATTCTGCTGAACGCGCTATTCCTGCACAAACGCCCTCAGAAGAGCCGAAAGCGAGTTATGCGGTTCTGCATAATGAGTTTTATGAAACAAGCCTTAAAGAGCGGAATGCGGCAAAACTCGCGCTTGAAGCGGGAAATTATGATGAGGCCCTATTGCATTCTTCGGAAGCGGAACGTAATGCGCTGCTTTCAAATACTTATGTAGAAAAGAAGCTTCTCCTTGCGCGGATAAATAAAGAGATTGCGGAAGCGGCGAAGCGTCTGAGCTGGGCGAAAAATGCGGATGCAGAGAAATACTATCCGGATGAGCTTAGCGCGGCGGAAGGACACTATAATGCGGCGACAGATGCGAGGGACAATGAGGATTGGGACACGGCCATTGAAAACGCGCGCGCTGTCCTGGATGATCTTGCTGCGGTTATCGCTCCGCCGAAAAAAGATGCGCCCCCGCCTGATATGCCGCCGAATCCCAACAAGTACGTGGTCCGTGCATGGGACAAGTTTGGTGATTGTTTCTGGAATATCGCAAAGTGGTTTTATAACGACCCCTGGAAATGGCCTATATTGTACAAAGCAAACAAAGATAAACTCCCCAACCCGAATAATCCGGACTTGATTACAGTGGATACTATTATTGATATTCCCAACCTGGGTAATGAGAACAGAGTGGGGATGTACGATACCGGCAGTTCGTATATGAGATGACATATCTTGTTAAACTGGGAGAGCTTTCTTTAAAAGGCGGGAACAAGGCCGGCTTTGAAAAAATTCTTGCCCGTAACCTTGTCGCTCTCTTAAAGGGGAGCGGCGCTTCTATCGTTTCCCATGACGGGCGTTTTTATATACACTGCGAAGATTATGCAGTCAATCATGTTGAAAACGCCCTTTCTCATCTTGCCGGTATCACCGGCTGGGCACAGGCCAGAAAGTGTGAAAAAGAAATTAACACGGTGCTTGCCGCCTGTGTGGATGAAGCGTCTTTGTGTTTTGAACAGGGGGCGCGTTCTTTTAAAGTTGAATCGAGGAGGACGGATAAAAGCTTCCCGCTTCGCTCTTATGCCCTGAATTGTCAGGCAGGAGATGCGATTTGCAAAACGTTTCCCTCTTTTAAGGTTGATGTCCATCATCCTGATGTCATTATTCGAGTTGAAATTCGGGAAAAAGCTTTTATTTACGGCTATGAAAAAAAAGGGCTTCGCGGACTTCCGGTCGGAAGCGCCGGACGCGGTCTTCTTTTATTATCCGGCGGCATAGACTCGCCTGTTGCGGGCTTCCTGATGACGCTTCGCGGAATGAGCCTGAACGCTGTTTATTTTCACGCTTACCCGTACACATCGGATGAGGCAAACAGGAAAGTTATCAAACTTGCAGAGATTCTATCCCCTTTTTCACTTGGTTTAAAACTCTTTATGCTGAATTTTGCCGACATTGAGCGGCGTATTCAGGAAAAAGCCCCTGCATCTTGGGCAACAGTACTGCTCCGTATGGCCATGATGGAAGCCTCCTCAATACTGGCGCGCCGGAACAAATGCAAGGCGCTTATTACCGGTGAAAGCCTTTCCCAAGTGGCAAGTCAGACCAGTGAAAATATATACTGCGCCCAAAGCCGCGCTTCATTTCCTGTATTCCGTCCCCTTATCGGCACGGACAAAGAAGATATTACCAAAAAAGCCATTGCGATTGGAACATATGAAACATCAATTTTGCCTTTTCAGGATTGCTGTGCCCTTTTTAGTCCGCAACATCCGGTCTTACACGCCTCAATACCCCAAGCACGTGAACTTTATGAAAGCCTTGATTTAGCTCCCCTTATAAGTGAAGCAATAAAAAATAAAGAAGTTCACAAACTCTTCCGGCGTTTTGAAGCAAGCAAATAAAAATTTTTTAGGCTTGTTTGAAACCGGAGAGCGTAACTCCCTTATTTTATTGTATACAAAAGACCGCTTGTCCGGCCGAAGATTTCCGGCTCGTACATACATTCCGCATAAAGCGGCGGTGTGGGGAAAACTCCCCTGCGGCCTGCGCGGAATAAAAATTGGACACTTGTCTCACCCTTAGAGAAATTATCCCAGAAATATCGAATCTCATTATCCATGATCGACTGTCTGCTTATCCAATGTTCCCCTTCGTCGTTGCTGTCTGTATCATCCAGCTCTTTTTCCATTGATAATCGCGGATTTACAGCAAAAGCGGCATCGAGAATCTCGGCACCGGAAGGGACAGGTACCCGCAATGCAAGATAATTTCTGTCCCGATTGCTTGAAATACGCACCTTGGCCCTGTATGTTTTACCGCTTGCAAGAGCAGCGCCTTTTATCTCTTCTCCGCTGTCAAGATCATGCACCGTATAAAACAAGCTGATTCCCTCATCACGATAGCTCTGCAATTCATTTGGCAACGCGTAGACAAGGGAAGCGGTCCAGTATATATCCCCGACACCGGCCCTTGCTACGTCAAGATTCAGCAAGGTATCACGCGGCATTGCCGCAAGCGGAAAATCTTTAAAAGAATATTTTTTTGTCTCGGGCTTTGCGCCCGCACCTTTAAAACTCCCGCTTAAGATATCGCGTCCGGCAAGCGTTATTGCCGCTGAAACATCGGTTTTTACAAGATTTTCGGACTCAATCAAGGCAGCGAGGGCGGCAAGAACACGCGCCGTTACCGCTGTATTTGAATATGATCCGTCCGTCCGTTTTTTTTGGAGCAGTGAATACACAAGCCGTGTATTTATCGCATCACCGGGAAACTGGTCGGCAAAAAACTGTAAAACAAGCGCAAGCTGCTCGCTTGAGTCATTGTAGTAAGGGCTGTAAGTATTCACGGCATCACGATTTATCGTAAGATCAACACCGCGTGTGGTCGGGCGAAGAAGATTGCGCAAACGCAGTGCAACAGACGCGGCTTCGCTTTTTCTTCCGACATTACGATAGCTCATACCGCAGAACGCTAACACGGAAGCTTCGATATTGTCGCGCGCAAGGATCTCCGCAATACGCGAAGGATCAACGACTTCCCCTGCAAGCGATAAGACATAAAGTGTGCAGGCTTGTAAATAATCAGGGTCAAGGCGCAGGTATCTTTCCCTGCTTTTCCCCATATCGGCGTATTGACTATTTAAATAACGGTAAAGCGCCTTCTGGTCTAAAGACAGGGGAATATCGTAATTTTTTGCTTTCGCAAGGGCACATATATATGCGATACGCAAGGAAACATACGTATCCGAATAATTGCCGTCCGGCCAATACGGGAAGCCGCCGTCAGGACGCTGGCTTTGAACCCATGTCTTTATTTCATTTTCCACAACTTTTTTGGGGTTCTTAACTTGAACGCCCATATTAAACGCATCCAGATAATCACCAAAAAGAACAAGCGGCAAGATGGCGGCGCTTCTCTGTTCAAGGCAGCCGTACGGATAGTCAAAAAGATAATTTACCGCAGATTCAAGAAGAGAGAGGCGGCTTGCATCAAGGCTCACGGTGATTTCACCTTCGCCATTATCCGCGTAAGAAGGAATTATGATTGCCTCCCGTGCCGAGGAAGCCGATACAGTGCCCGTTGCCGTTACCGTCTCGGTTAGAGAGGGGCGTTCAATGTATAGTTCGTTTATTAATATTTCATTTAATATATCGGATTTTATCCGTGTGGTAAGTGAGATATAACCTTCGCGGACTGCGGCAAGATCAAAATATACAACGGTATTCTCTCCGCTTTTAAGACTTACCGAGCGCTCACTCTCGCCGTCAATAAATGCCTCCCCTGATTTTTTGGAGAGGCCGTTTGTCTGCTCAAAGTCATCTTTTACGGCTTCCCCAAGGCTCATGCTTACGGTAAGTTTATGAGAGGCCGAATCTAAATTCGAGATACGCAGACCTATTTCCGAGCTGTCCCGCTCCCGCAGACGGCGCGGCAGAACTTCCTGTACGTTGATTTTATTTTGCGCGGCAATTTCACTTTCCTGCAAGGCGAATAAATCTCCTTGTATGCCGAAAACGCTTATACGGTATGTGGTCAGCGTATCGGGCAAAGTAAATTTATAGACAACCTGCCCCTTTGCATCGCTTATCAAACATGGTTCAAAAACAGCCGTCGGGGTAAAATCCTTACGCTCTTCCATTTTGCCGTTTTCCATGAGGGAATCCCCGTTGCGCAGTCTTTTAACGCTGTATGTTACCGGGTCCATCAAAAGTGCGCGTGAATCGCCGCCGTTAACTTTTAAGTTAAAACGTCCCTCATTGTAAAAATACTCGATGGGGTCGGGAACATGGTAATCTATCAAGTCAATAACCCCGCGATCAACGGCCATCAAGGTCAACTCGGCGTTGGCAAGCGGCTTTCCGTCCCGGCTTGCATGTAAGGTTATGGTTACTTCCTCTCCCGGGTGATAGCTTTTTTTGTCACTGGTAACTTTTACGGAAAATGCGCGGACACGTTGATTGACATAGAGTTTTGTAACACCAAAGTAGCCTTTGGGTTTATCTAAATCGGGACTGCCGTAACTGTGCGTAGGCGGCCCTGTTCGAATTGAATATGAAGAAATCGAAACATACACAAGCGGAACAAAATTCCGCGCTATAGGAATCTCAATCACGTTAATCGCCTGATCAAATACTTTCACTTCTTCGGTAAAAATTCCCTCGCGCTCAACCGTGATAAGATAGCGTCCGGCAGGGAGTGGGCTTTGCATCATGACCTGAGCGGTCTCGCCCGGATTATAAAGCCCTTTATCAGGATTTAAATGTATCTCCTCCGCGTTCTCCATGTTCCAGAATCCCCAATCAGAGCCGCTTACATAAAATCCGTATTCACTTAATACTTTTCTACCATCACGATCCTCTGAGGATAAGCGCGCGATATAAAAACCGCCTTTAAGCGGTTTTACTTTAACCGTGCCGCCGGAAAGCGACAGATCAATCTTTTGTTGACTCTCTGTGATCAGATCCTCGGTATATTTATCGTACATGTACCCGTTTACACCCCTCTGCTGTACACGGTTCCAATTCTGTCTTATAAGCTCAACATTCAGTGCCCCGTTTTTGCCGTTATTTTTAAAGGCCGCGCTTGAGGAAAGTTTTTGAGCCTCAGGGGAGAGCACGATATAGTTCAAGTGTATTTCTGTACCCGATTGCGCGAAACCGCCCCCTGATGGTTTTTCAATGCCGATATAGTAAAGCGCGGGGTGTACGATCATTGAGTTTGACGCGCTTATCATCTGATTGCTGATATCCGTGACAGAAGCCTCAACGGCATAACGGTACGGTGCTCCGCTTACACGAAGCTCCCCTGTTTTTTGGTCGAGACGGGCAGTTCCGTCTCCGGCAAGCACGCCTTCCGATACATTGATAAAACTGTTGCCGTCATAAGCATTACGCGGCCCAAAGGTATATTTTTGCAGATCAGGGTCTTTTGGCGTAAAATGCGATAATTCCCGAAACCACGAGGCATTCCACTTTGCACCGGCAAGGCTTCCTCCCGAAAGATAGGAAGCCTGTAGTTTTACGTTAATATCATCACCTAAAATAAGCGTGTCGTGCGGCGAAGAGATTGAGGCCTGGAATTGTGCCCGCTGAAAAAACGCTATGGCAACAGGAATGTTCGCGGAAATATAATTTATTGCACTTTCATCCGAGACGCTTCCTCTTTGGTATATCAGGCGATACGAGCCCGGACTGAGGTCATCGGGAATATCAATAGATCCGAAAAAACTGCCCGATTCCCGGGCCACCCCTTCAATTGTTTTAATCGTTTTTCCTTCCCATCTTTCTTCTTGCAGGGAAATCGTATAATTACCGGAATATATCGCGTATTGTCCTAAAATCAGGGAACGGTCAACACCCCGAAATGTTAAAGTCTCCCCGGGTTTATAAAGACCGCGGTCGGAAAACAGAAAAGTTACCGGCTCCACTCCTTCGGCCATAGCGGGCGAAGATGAGTAAATATCAAAAGCATAACTATTGTGGGAATACGGGCTAAATACCACCCTGTCCCCGTCTTTTTCGGCGAATACAAAAGGAGTGTGCCAATATGATTCCAGCGCAGCTCTATACACTCCTTGGGCAAGATCGATGACTGCGGCACCGTTTTTATCGGACAGTGTCTGTCCGAAACTCCCGACAGCGTTTATATCTGCGGCTCCTTCTATCAATTGGGGAGAAATGAGTTTAACGAGTGCGCCTTCAACGGGCTCTCCGGTGGAAAGGCGGGTAACAAGCACAACAACTTTATTAAACGCCAAACGTGCCGTTAAGCCTAAATCGGTAACTTGCGTTGTAAGTTCGTTTTCCCGGATTGTGTCTTCGTAAACATCTTCCCCGGTTTTCCAATTCCGGTATTTATTTCCGCGCGGTAAAGATATAAAGGCGTTAAATGTGACAAAGCCCCGGCCTTCGGCGTTAAGATACGGTGATAAATCAACTTCCTGAAAAGAGCTGTTGTTTTTTTCACCGGCCTTTAACTCGTACCTATCGGTTTTTTGTGCGACAGGACTATACGGATTTTCTTTTGATTGCAGTGAATACCATGAAGGCTCCCCTATATTGCTGTGCTCAAAGAGCAAGCGCGGGGGGAATTGCGCTTCAAGCATTTTTTGGCCCTCGCTCGAAAATTTTACAGAAGCCATAGGAGGAGGCGGCGGAGGCATGGTCACAAGACAAATTTCATCCTGTCCGAATTTCCTGCCGTAGACATCTTCCAGATTAGCCCCGATTTTTATTTTGAAGCTTTCATTGTAGGTGAAAGGAAGGTTAAAAACACGGATGATATTGTCAAATACTTCTATTTTGTCGTTTAAATCAGAGAGAGACTCCACACTTATCGCGGAAAGGGCACTTTTTTCGTTTAAACGTACGCTGAATTCCAAATCAAACATGACGGCATACTCTTCCCTGCCGGCTGTTCTTTTATCATACTTTTTTAATTTAAACGGCCCGGGCGTCTTGAACGACAAGGATTGGTTTGTCCGGGTTCCAAGTGTCCCGTTACCTGATTTTGCCCCCTCAAGCAAGGTAACGGTAAGTTTTGTATTGAATTCAACCGGATCACTTACATGCGCTGCGATTTTATAATCATTTATTTGATCAAGAGAAAATCGTTTTTCTCCACTTGATGTTTCTATCTTGATGAATTTTTTTATATCGTCAGCCTTTACCGGATAATTAAACAGGAGGTCAATGTTTTTTGCCGCTTCCGGCGGAACATCATTTTCGGTAAATTGAAATCCTGTTTCTTTTTTCCATTTCTCTCCGGCGCTGAGACTCTTTAATGAAAGCCGTTCAGTTTCAAATTGAAACTGCCGTACGCCGCTTATCGTGTTTCCGTACAATGATCGTGTTGAGGGATCAATCGTGACCGTATAAAGCTGCTGGCTTTTACCGGGTTCTTCGCTTTCAAAGCTTAAAAAACTGGTGCCGTACCAGCGGAAGCTGCCTTTTAACGGCGGAGTAATCTGCATGAAAGGCGAGTCCGCGGAAGGAGTCCCGAGAGCGGCAAGCGGGATCATGGGCTGTGAAAAAATCACATAAACGGACGGACGCTGAATATCGGATGACAGAAAATTCTGCGGGCCGTGATCGACAATTGTCAACGGCTCTTTTGAGAATTCCGTTGTTCCACCCGCATTTTTTGCCTGAGCCGCTTGAATTTGCGCGAAACGTTCGGCGTTTTTAAGAGGATCAAAATAAGCTGTTTTATAATCGGAAAGAGGACGCAGCCCGCTGCCTGTGCTGCTGCCCTGAAAGCTTTTTCCCGCGCCGCCTGAGAGTTCTTGCATGGAAAGCGTCTCAGCGGCTGACAACGGTTCAGGCTTTTGTGAACGATAATCAAGGGTGAACGCCGTTTTGATTGCCTGGTCATTGGCAAAAGCTATGATTCCGTTTTCGATATCGCCGTTTCCGGCGCTTATAAGGTGAGCCTCATTGGGGATGCCACGGTTTGTATGAGTCCCATTGTCGTTTTTTTTGGTTTGATTTGCGCATGTTGTTAAAAACACTACAAGCACAAGGGAAACACCTATCAGTTTATACTTCATAAAGATTTTAAAACATGATAACAGAATAGATTAAGGGAGGACAAGTACGCATTGCCTAAGCTTACGCAGTCTTCATTTTAAAGTCTTTCGGCGTTGACAACGGGCTTGTTTTACGGCACACTAAAAACCATGCTAAAAATAAGTAAAGATACATTGAGCGGGAAAGGGCTGCCCTTTCTTTTGACGCTCCTTATTATTGCCGCTGATCAGTTTTCAAAGGCCTGTATTATCCGCGTTCATCCTGTGCCGGACGGAAGTGTTATAAAAGATCTTTTTAATAACGGATTTCTTGAGATTATTCATGTCCGTAATAATGTTATCGCTTTTAGCCTTGGGACAAGTCTGCCGGAAACGATCAGACCGGTGCTTTTTATCGCACTGCCTCTTGTGGTACTGTTTCTTTTAATTGTCTATTATTTTAGATCAAATGACTGGACGCAGATTCAACGTTGGGCAATTGCCGGTATCATAGGCGGCGGGCTGGGAAATATTATAGATCGTATTGTGTCTCCGGGCGGGATAAGCGGGGTTGTTGATTTTATCAGCGTACGATTTTACGGAATTTTCGGCTTTGAACGCTGGCCGACTTTTAATGTTGCGGATTCAAGCGTTGTAGTTTGTGTGTTTATCTGGCTTACAACAATACTTTTTACCCCGAATAAACCGAGGCACGGGAGCGAGGCGAAAGGGTAAACGAATCCGCAGATAAAATTTTACTTTCATTAAAGATGGCAGGGGCTTTGATGAAAGAGCGCAAGGGATAGAAGCGGAAATCCTTTTTTGCCGCAGAGAGGCAAAAAAGATTGGAGCGGATAGCCCGTTCCCCGCTGCGGCGGGGATGCGCCCTGATTTATGAGTCTTTTAATAAGGAGCATTTTATGAGAAGCGATCTTGTAAAAAAAGGGATTGCCCGAGCGCCGCACCGCGCTCTTTTTAAGGCGTTGGGGATGATTGACGAGGAGTTTGAACGGCCGCTTATTGGTGTTGTCGTTGCAAAAAGCGAGATTGTCCCGGGGCATCTGCATCTTGATCTTATCGCGCAGGCGGCTTGTGACGGCGTCCGTGAGGCGGGCGGCGTTCCGATTCGGTTTCCGGTTATCGGGGTGTGTGACGGGATTGCGATGGGGCATGAGGGGATGCGTTATTCTTTGGTAACGCGGGAGCTTATTGCCGACTCGGTGGAGTGTATGGTGCGGGCGCACTGTTTTGACGCGCTTATTTTTATTCCGAACTGTGACAAGATTGTACCGGGGATGTTGATGGCTGCAGCGCGGCTTAATATTCCGTCGGTTTTTGTTTCCGGCGGGCCTATGCTTGCCGGCCGTGATACAAAGGGCAAAGCGCTTACCCTTACTACGATGTTTGAAGCGGTGGGTGCGGTGAGTGCGGGAAAAATGAGTGAGGGAGAGCTTGCCCGACTTGAAGAGTCTTCTTGTCCGGGTTGTGGCTCCTGTTCAGGTATGTTTACGGCTAATTCGATGAACTGTGTGTGCGAGGCTCTGGGTATGGCGCTTCCCTTTAACGGGACTGCTCCGGCTGTGTTTGCCGAGCGTTCACGTCTTGCGAAAAAGACGGGCTTCCTTGTTATGGAAACACTCAAAAAAGAGATCCTTCCCCGTGCGATTTTAACGGAAAAAGCATTTTTAAACGCACTTGCTCTTGATATGGCGCTTGGCTGTTCTACAAACACGGTTTTGCATATTCCGGCAATAGCTTCCGAGGCGGGGGTAAAGCTTGATTTGCAGCTTTTTAACAAAGTAAGCGCGGTAACTCCTAATCTGTGCCGCCTTGCTCCGGCAAGTGATGTGCCTATTGAGGAGCTTCACCGTGCCGGTGGTATTCCTGCTGTCCTTAAAGAACTTTCCAAAAAGAATTTAATTGATGAAACGGCCCCGACTGTCTACGGTAGGCTCTCTGATTCTATCAAGGGTGCGCACAACAGCAATACTGCTGTTATCCGTCCTATTGACGAGCCTTATTCTCCGACAGGCGGGCTTGCGATTCTGTGGGGGAATATCGCTCCTGACGGCTGTGTTGTCAAACAGAGTGCTGTCGCACCCTCCATGTTGAAACATTCCGGGCCTGCCCGAATTTTTGAGGCTGAGGAAGCTGCGTTTAACGCGATTATGGGAGGGAAAATCAAGGCCGGAGATGTTATCGTGATACGGTACGAGGGCCCCCGCGGTGGGCCGGGTATGAAAGAGATGCTTTCTCCTACCGGAGCGATTGCCGGAATGGGTCTGGACGACAAAGTTGCGTTGATTACTGACGGACGCTTTTCCGGTGCAACGCGCGGCGCAGCTATAGGCCATGTCTCGCCGGAAGCTGCCGGCGGCGGGCCGATTGCCCTTGTTAAAGAGGGGGATATTATCAGTATTGATATTCCCGCACGCTCTATCTCGGTACAAATTGACGATACAGAACTCCTGCGAAGGAAAAGCGAATGGAAAAATCCGCCGCCGAAAATCAGTTCAGGTTATCTTGCCCGTTATGCGCGTATGGTCGGATCTGCGGCAAATGGCGCGGTCTTTACGAATGTCTGATGATCTGTTACGAAGTATTCCCCGCATAAAAAGAGCTCGTGCCTGGCGTCTTTATACCCAAGATAACAGGCGTCTGGTTGATCTCTGGCAATGCGGCGGCAAGGCTCTGCTCGGGCATAAAGCGCCTCATGTGATTTCCGAGCTAAAAAACTCGGCGGAAAAGGGTTTATGCGCTCAGTTTGGCTCTGTCTATGAGTTGCGCCTGATAAAAGTTCTGCTTTGTTTATTCCCCGGCAAAATTTTTCGTATGTACCAGGATCGATATTCTCTGAATAAGACGCTCTGTGAGCTGTCAAAAACCCGTGGCAACGAGGGGCTTTCTCTTGAAAATTGTGCGTTTTGGCGGCCTTTTCTTGACGAAAAAGAACCGTTTTCTTTGAAAACGGCGCAATTTGAGACGGAAAAAGCCGCCTTGGACAAAAATAATCCTTTTATCGTTCTGCTCCCTTTTCCTTTGGTACCTGAAATTCTTGTTTTGGATCCGTCTCTGGCACAGGTCATTGGCTCCTCTGACATTATTTCACCGCTGATTCTTGCAGGAACGCTCCGTGCAGCGCATGATTTACGTGCAAATTCCGAACGTGGTATCTGCCGGTTCCAAAAGATTCTCCGCGCTCTTGGGGAAAGAGGAGACAAGACAAGCTCTGCCGGTCCGTCTTCTTCGTTATGGCAAAGGCAGGGTATCTATCTTTACCGGAAATCAAAAACCTGCGATTACCCTGCACTGTTCCGACAATTTCTTGAGGCGGGTTTTCTTCTTCCGCCCTCTGCGGATCAGGCGCTTATTTTACCCGGAGAACTTTCCGCAGGTGAGGAGGCAAAACTGGCCTCTTTGCTCTCTGAGAGCTGAATAGGGGAATGGGGTCGGGGGTAGATCGGCAACCCTCTGATGTTACTAAACCCTCTACCCTTGCCCCTATTACCCTTCTCCTTGGGGTATAGGGTTTAGACTTTACCAGAAATCCTGTACCGTCCCTAACTCTCCTAACCCTTTGCTTCGGGGTATGGGATAGCGGATGTCTGATATTACTATACCCCAAACCCTAGACCCTACGACCCTTCTTTAAACCCTCCTACCCTTACTTGGGATTGTTGGGTTAGTATATGACTGCTCATTCAAACTGAGAATTCTTTGGAGGCGGTATGTCAAAAACAGAAATAATCTGCGGTATGGACGAGGCGGGCAGGGGCGCTCTTGCCGGCCCTGTGTGCGCTGCCGCGGTGATTTTAAGCGATGATTTCGCCCTGGATACCCTTGATGATTCAAAGAAATTATCAGAAGCAAAGAGAGAGGCTGCCGCGCTTCTTATTCGGGAGCAGGCGCTGGCTTGGGGCATAGGCTGGGCGGCACATAACGAAATAGATACCATCAATATCCTTAGGGCAAGCCTTCTTGCCATGAAACGTGCTTTTGAATTGATGCTGGAAAATATCACCGCCGCCAAATATCAAAGTGGACTGCAAACCCTCACCCGTGTCGATTTTATCAAAAAAATAACCGGAATAGCGGACGGCCTTTATATCCCTGATATCACAATACCCTGCCGAGCACTCATAAAAGCCGACAGCTTAATTCCCTCAGTCATGGCAGCCTCGATCCTTGCGAAAACAGCCCGCGATGCTGAAATGATCCGCCTTGAAAAACAGTATCCCGAATACAAATACAGCAAGCATAAAGGCTATCCCACCCGGGAACACAAAGATCTGCTTGTACAATTCGGCCCCTCGCCCATACAGAGAACAAGTTTTAAATGGCATTTATGAGAATAGGCCGCGATAGTGAAGGAGGAGTGTGCCCGGCCCTAGCTTGCCGTCCTGCCCTTGCCGTCCTGCCCCTTGTATATATCCTTTATATCGCTTATACTAAGTAGAAGAACAGTTTTGTTTAAATTCTGATTTATCAATCATGGAGGAATTTTGAATGAAGAAATTTTTATTGGCAGCTTTTGTAGCTTGTATCTCCTTAGTGGCCTGTCAGGGTGAAAAAAGCAATGTAGTTAAAATCGGTGTTTCAATGCCCACAAAGAGTCTTCAACGCTGGAACCAGGACGGTGCCAACATGAAGGCTCAGCTTGAAAAAGCCGGTTACACAGTTGATTTGCAGTATGCCGGTGATAATGATATCCCCACCCAGGTAAATCAAATCGAAAACATGATCGAAGGCAAATGTAAGGCGCTTGTCATCGCGGCAATCGACGGTTCTTCGTTAACCGAGGCGCTCAAATCGGCAAAAGAAAAAAATATTCCCGTCATTTCTTACGATCGGCTTATTATGAACAGCGATGCGGTCAGCTACTATGCCACCTTTGACAACTACAAAGTCGGAACCATGCAGGGTCAATATCTTATTGATAAACTTGGTTTGGCAGGCGGCGCAGGTCCTTTTAATATTGAATGTTTTACCGGTGATGCGGCGGATAACAATGTCAACTTCTTCTTTGGCGGCGCAATGGATACCTTGCGGCCCTACCTGGACAGCGGCAAACTTGTTGTTCTTTCGGGACAGACCGAAAAAGCGCAGTGCGCGACAGAAAACTGGTCAAACCAGAAATCACAGGAGCGCATGGAAAACCTCATTACAACCTATGGTTATGCGCCGGGCGGCACAAAACTTGACGCAGTGCTTTGCTCCAATGATTCAACGGCCAATGGTGTTACAACCGCGCTTCTTGCCGCCGGTTACACCAAAGACAATATTCCGATAATCACCGGACAGGACTGTGATATTCCTTCGGTTAAAAATTTAATCGCGGGCGTTCAGTCAATGTCTGTCTTCAAAGATACCCGTACCCTTGCGACAAAAGTTGTCGAAATGGTTGAGTCAATCATGAAGGGCAGCACTCCTGATATCAACGACACCGGCACCTACAACAATGGCACGGGCGTTATTCCCTCATACCTCTGCACACCGGTTATTGTTACAATCGACAACTACAAAGAAACTTTGTTTGATTCAGGTTATTATAAACCGGAGCAAATTCAGTAGGCAGTAATTAAAAGCCCGCATTTGCGGGCAGTATCCAATAAGCCCGCGCACTGCGGGCAGCGCCCATGATTCGTAAAGAATGTAAGAGATAACCGTTTGGTTGGTTTATGTTCTTTGCGCTTATTAAGGAGATGAGACAGTGGCAGAACAACTGCTTCAGATGAAAGCGATTACCAAAACGTTTTCCGGTGTCTATGCGCTGAGTGATGTCAACCTTTCCATTGAAAAAGGCGAGATACATGCCTTAGTCGGCGAAAACGGTGCCGGAAAATCAACATTGATGAACGTGCTAAGCGGTGTCTATCCGTTTGGAAGCTACTCCGGCGAGATTCATTTTAACAATGAATTATGCGAATTTCATACGATAAAACAAAGTGAAAAAAAAGGCATCGTTATAATCCATCAGGAATTGGCGCTTATTCCGTATTTAAGCATTGGCGAAAATTTATTTTTGGGCAATGAACGGGGATCGTATTTTGACATCAATTGGGATATAACGTATGCTTCGGCGGAAATTTTGTTAAACGATGTGGGCTTACACGAAGATCCGCGTACCTTAATCAAAGATATTGGCGTCGGCAAGCAGCAATTAGTTGAAATAGCAAAAGCTCTTGCAAAAGATGTTCGTCTGTTAATACTTGATGAGCCGACCGCTTCCCTTAACGAAACCGACTCCAAACACCTCTTGGACCTCTTGTTAGAGCTTAAAAGGAATGGCGTAACGAGCATCATTATTTCGCACAAACTAAACGAAGTTTCCTATGTTGCAGACCGGATTACCGTTATACGAGATGGAACGGTTATTACAACGCTGGATAAAAAAACCGATTCGTTTGACGAAGGCACTATTATCAAAGCGATGGTTGGACGCAGTCTTACCGACCGCTTCCCCAAACGCGTTCCAAAAATCGGGGGCGTTTCGTTTGAGGTAAAAAACTGGAATGTCTATCATCCCTTATACGAAGGGCGCAAAGTCTGCGACAATGTTAATATCAATGTCCGCAAGGGCGAAGTTGTCGGCATCTCAGGCCTTATGGGATCCGGACGCAC
>JAITXS010000162.1 GCA_031284645.1 Spirochaetaceae bacterium
CATCCGGTAGTTAAAATAAATCGAAGCGGCCATAACAAAAACAAATCCCGGCTCTCCCCAGGCATAAAAAAGGAGGCTTGCGAACAGCAAAAACATATTTTGAAAATTTCTTGCCGGTAATAGATAGTAAATGAGAAGCGTGAGCGGCAAAAATAAAAATAGAAAAATATTTCCGGAAAAAACCATTTTTAATACTCTATAGAATATATAATATATTCTATAGAGTATTGGGTCAAGTCTATAGATGATTATTTTTATTCTATGGGATCAATTGAAAATCAACTTAATTTTGTTATTGAGAGAATAAAAAATGTCCGCCTCCAAAAATCTATCTCTCAATTGGAGCTGTCTCTCCGCTCTCATTTATCGTTAAGCTTTATCGCGAGTATTGAAACCGGCAAAAAACAGCCTTCGGTTTTGACTCTTCTCAAGATTGCCGATGCGCTTGAAGTATCGCCGCGTATTTTTTTTCCGGAATACAAAAATATGTCAAAAAGAGAAATCAAAGATGAAATTGAGAGTTTGCTTGCGATGCTTTGATTTTAGTGTTTCTTTTTTACTAGTGAGAATCGGATATTCCTTTCTCCCTCTTCTCAATTGCCTTTGCGTTATCGGCAGATTCAAAGCTCAATTCTTTTGGCAGGGTAAAAAGCGGGTGTCGTATTATCACAGAACTGGCCTACCCCGCCATCGCAATAGAAATGCTAAAGACGGGCCTGCCATTTTCCCTTTAAGAGAATAGCCCCGGGGCCCCTGCACTGCCGATTCACGCCCTTGACCAAAAAAGATGCTTACACTAAGCTGAAAAAACAGAAACGAATTCCGGTATAGAGGGCAAAGAGCCCGATTCTTTTCCCGTGAGAAACGCGGAAGGTATCGGGCTTTTTGTTTTTCGGCTCTGTGCGCGAGCCGGAGCTCCGGTGATGATTGGAGGTTTTATGCATATTCCTGACGGCTACTTGGCACCACAAACAACGATTCCGGTGTTTGTCGGCATGATTCCGTTATGGGGCTTAGCCCTGCATAATGCGAAAAAAGTTCTGTTAAACAAACAAATTCCCACGCTTTCGCTATGCGCGGCATTTTCTTTCGTAATTATGATGTTTAATGTACCTGTTGCCGGAGGAAGCTCCGCTCATGCGGTCGGCTCAGCTCTTGTTGCGATTCTCTTTGGCCCCTGGCCTGCGTTTATTGCTGTCTCAGTCGCGCTTTTAATTCAAGCGCTCGTTTTCGCCGACGGCGGCATACTCTCTTTTGGTGTAAATTGTTTTAATATGGCCTTTATGATGCCCTTTGCCGCTTATTTTATCTATAAACTGATAAGCGGAAAAGCAGCACCCGGCAGTACCCGGAGCCTTGCCGCCGCTTTTGTCGCGGCTTATGCCGGAATAAACCTTGCCGCATTTCTTACTGCCGTTGAGCTTGGTATTCAGCCGCTTCTCTTTACCGGCAGCGATGGGAATCCGCTCTACTGCCCCTACCCGCTTTCAATATCAATCCCCGCAATGATGGCCGTGCACCTAAGCGTTGCCGGACTCCTTGAAGCTTTTGTAACAAGCGGTGCCCTCGCCTATCTTTCGAAAACAAGTTCTTCTTTATTTATAAGAGATATGCCCGATGATCTTACCGGTATTGCGGCGGCGGAAGAAGCACATGCTACTACAAACAAAAAAATGTCGTTTTTCAGGAGATACCGGACAATGCTTATTCCGCTCCTAATCCTTGTCATCTTTACTCCGCTTGGACTTTTGGCTACAGGTACTGCATGGGGCGAGTGGGGGCCGGAAGAATTACAACAGATACTGGGATTCATTCCGCAAGGATTCGCGAAAATTGCCGATCAATATCATGCGTTTTTACCTGATTACACCCTGCCGTTCGGCAATGAGGAATCAGGCATTTTGCAAGTCTCAGGCTATATCATCTCTGCCTTATTCGGCATGACAATCATTGCTGCACTGATCATGGCAAGCTCAAGGATAATAATGAGGCAAAAAAAATGACCCGACAGGTCAAAGCTGTATGCACGAATTCTCATAGTAAAAAAAGATCTTCTCCGCAGCAGGATTCGTGTCCGCGTAAAGAAACAGAATACAATGAATTTTTTATTAAAGACCATAAAATCATTTGCCTCTGTTTTTAACATTGATTTTTTTTCGGAGCGTTATTCGGAGAAAAAAAAACTGTTTCAGTGTATTGACCCGCGCATAAAATTGGTCGTTATTTTTGCTTTTATTATTTTTTCAAGCCTTGCCCGGGATATTGTTGTTTTTATCATGCTGGCGCTCTCTGCGCTGCTTTACGCAAAACTTTCCGGACTAAATACGGCCGACTATATACGCCGTGTATGGATGTATGTCCCGCTTTTTATTTTTATTTTTTCTCTGCCCGGAGGTTTTTTTATCCCCGAAGGGCCGCAGATCTCTTTTATTGAGCGAGGAGAAAGTACCGTACCGTTTTTGTCAAATGGTTTATATTACTCAAAAGCCGGAATCATTATTGCACTGCGCCTTGCGCTGCGGGCCGGTATTTCACTATCATTCGGATTTTTATTGCTGCTGACAACACGGTGGACAGGCATTACACAGGCGCTTCTCTCCTTCCGTATACCACTGGTCATCATATCAATATTAAATATGACCTACCGATATATTTTTGTTGTATCGCTGAACGCGCTTGATATGATCGAGGCGCGTTATCTGCGTTCGGTGGGAAGATTATCAAGCACCGAAAAACGCAGTCTTATGATCCGGAGCATAGGTTCTCTGTTTATTAAATCACATACGTTAAGTGATGAAATCTACCATGCTATGGTGTGCCGTTGTTTTACCGGAACGCCCGTGACTATGGAAAACGGCAAGATAGGCGTAGGTGATATTATTTTTCTTATAACAAATATTTTTATATTATCTGTACTTGCGGCATACAGTCTGCTTTGGCCGGAAAGCCTTCGCTTGTGACGTGCGCCGGATGGTGTTTTTAAGATGAAATTTACCGGAGTATGATACAATGTTTAGTCTGGAAAAAATATGTTTTGCCTATCCGAATGAAGATCCGGTTATCAAAAATTTTTCTCTTGAGATTGCGGACGGGGAGCGGATCTGTATACTCGGCGCTAACGGCTGCGGAAAATCAACGCTGCTAAAAATCCTTGCCGCCCTTATATTCCCGCAGTCGGGGTCTTTCCGCGCGTTTGGGGAGCTTATCAATCAAAAAAAGTTTAACGAGAAATTTTCAAAACACTATCACAGACGGATTGGCTTTGTATTCCCTGATTCCGATGTTCAGCTTTTTTGCAGCACGGTTTTTGAAGAACTTGCCTTTGGCCCTTTACAGCTTGGACTGACGCATGAAGAAATCAACAACAAGATTGATAAACTTGCCGAAACGCTTGATATAAAAAAACTCTTGCATAAAACACCGTTTCATCTTTCAGACGGCGAAAAGAAAAAGACCGCTATCGCCGGTGTTCTTATTATGGATCCTGACGTATTGATCATGGATGAACCGACTAACGCCCTTGATCCGCGTTCGCAGAGCTGGCTTTTACGAGTGATTGAGGCGCTGCACAAGGCAGGGAAAACCCTGATTATGGCAACGCATAACCTTGAATTTGCCGGAAAAACAGCTGATCGGGCGGTTCTTTTTGACGAGGATCACCGTCTTGCCTTTGACGGGCCTGCACGGGAAATCCTCGGGGACAGAGAACAACTTCGGCGGGTCAATCTTATAAGTGAAGACGATTAGCCCTCGTCTCCCTCGCTCTTCCGAAGGACGCCTTTTGAGTTGAAGTACACCGGTCTCCATGAGCTTAACACGGATATTAAGGTACTGATCAGGGAGTGAGAGGGGCTTGCAAAGATCACATGGTGAATGACTCTATTGACAAGATCACGCAGTCGACCGACAATGTTCTTAATAAGCTTGATGCTCCAGACAGAGGTAAAGACAGTATCCGACCAGGCGGGAAATATCCGCAATGCCAGATTCTGATTAAAGAATTCTTCCGGTCCAAGGCAGAATAACTATGCAGAAAAAGGAATGGGGAATATGATAAAAACATTGAGGGCTTTTACCGGAGAAATTGACGATATCAATACGGCAGTCGGAGATATTCTTTTTCAGCTTGATTTGGATAAAAATATCCGCAAGTATTCTGTCGGGATTATTAGCTGTTTCCCTGATTTTATCAGTTCCGGGGTAATCTCAGCTTTGGCGGAGAAGCTGCCCTTCCCCCTTACCGGAGCTACCACACTGGCGGGTTCAAGTAACGGTATTATAGGCGAAATGATACTCATCCTTACGGTGCTTACCAGCGATGATGTGGAATTTGTCACCGGTTTAACAGGGCCTATTGCAGGGGAGGATGAAAAGCCTCTGATTCAGGCGTGGGAACAGGCTGTCGCCGGACGGACGGATAAACCTGCTTTAATGATTAGTTTTGCCCCCCTGCTTAACAATATGTCGGGAGACTTTTTTGTTGAGGCCTGGTCGTCCATCACGGGCAATGTGCCTAACTTCGGCACTGCGGCGATAGATAATAACAAGGATTACCATGATTCCCAAACCATCTACGGCGGTAGCGCGTATCGAGATTGCTATGTGTTTATCCTCTGCTACGGAGCGCTTGAGCCCCTCTTTTTTGTGGGAAGTATTTCCAAAAAAAGGGTCTTTTGGGAACGGGGAAAAGTTACTGCGTCAAAGGGCAATCTTTTAAGCGGTGTAAACGGCGTTTCCGTGGCGGAGTATCTCAAAGGTCTGGGGCTTGCAACCGATGAGGACGGCAAGATAGCCGGAATCAACGCTTTCCCCTTTATTCTGGACTATAACGACGGCACCCGGCCGGTTATTCGGGTAATGTTCTCCATCACACCTGACGGTTCGGCGGTCTGCGGCGGCTATGTACCCGAGGGAGCTACCCTGATGGTTGGTGCTATTAATGCCGAGGAAGTGCTTGCGACGAGCGAAGCGGCAATGAAAGAGGCTCTTTCCTCCGGTAAGGGACGGTCATGGCTGATGTTTAGTTGTGCCGGCCGTTATTTTGCCTTGGGTTTCAATACCACTGCCGAAATGGAGAAAGCCGGGGCCTTATTCGGCGACACACCTTTTCACCTTGCCTATTCAGGAACGGAATTTTGTCCGGTTTACGGAACGGACGGAAGCCTTACCAATCGCAGCCATAACGATACGGTGGTAATCTGTGGTATCTGAACTGGATCAAGCCCATCAACAAATACGGAAACTTGAGCGGGCGCTTAAGCAGGCAAATACTGCTATTGAACGCAACAAAGTAATAACTGCCGCTAAAGATAATTTAAATAAAATAATTTCGGACAGTGAATCGGATCTGGAAAAATACATGAGCCTGCTGCTGGAAAATTGTCCTGATATTATCATTCTCTTTGACGGGAGCGGAAGGATAGCTTATTGTACCGATGTTTTTCTCTCGATTATGCATGCTGTCAGCTTTACGAAGATCAAGGGATTATTCTATGAGGATTTTCTGAAAGACTATGCATCCCCATCCTTTATCAAAAAAATTAATGATGTCTTTATCAAACAGACTCAGAGCAGCGATAGAACGACTGCCTATCTTCACGAAACTATAGACTTCGGGAAGGACGGAAACCCCCGAGATTACAGCATACAAGTAAGCCCCATGAAAGATGAGATGGGTGCCAATATCGGCACTATGCTGCTCTGCTATGACAATACCGAGATACATGCTGCCAGACGGGAAGCGGAAAGGGCCAATAAGGCAAAGTCCGATTTTCTCGCGACCATGTCCCACGAGATACGCACCCCCATGAACGCCATTATCGGTATTAGCGAGCTTGCCCTGCGGGAAGAAGTATCGGCGCGTTTAACCGGATACCTTACCGAGATAAGACAGGCGGGTAATAATCTCCTGTCGATTATCAACGACATATTGGACTTTTCAAAAATGGAATCCGGCAAACTACAGATTATCAATGCTCCCTACCGCTTAAGTTCTCTGCTCAATGATGTGGTTAATATTATACGGATAAAAGTTGCGGAAAAACCTGTTATCTTTTTGGTAAACGCCGATCCCCGAATTCCCAATAATCTTATAGGTGATGAATCAAGAATACGCCAGATTCTGATTAATATGCTGTCCAATGCGGTAAAATACACCAAGGAAGGTTATGTAAAACTCACGGTGAGCGCCGACATCAAAGAGGATACTTCTTTGAATCTGATCTTTGAAACAGAGGACAGCGGCATAGGTATTAAACAGGAAGATTTGAAATATCTCTTTGGCGACTTTGTCCGGCTGGACGAAAAGCATACTGGGGGAATTCAAGGCACCGGTCTGGGACTTGCCATAACACGAAGACTCTGCAAGGCTATGGGCGGAGATATTACCGTAACAAGTGAATACGGCAAAGGTTCGGTGTTTACTGCTGTAGTTACCCAGCAAGGCCGGGGGAATGAACAGTTGGCATCGGTTGAAAATCCCGAAGCGAAAGGAGTGTTGCTTTTTAACTGTGACGATATTTACACCGATTCAATTCGTAAAACGCTGAATGGTCTTTCCGTGCCGGTCGTTACCGTCGGGAACAGGGAAGATTTGTATAAGCAGCTCGGTGAGCTCCCCTTCGCCTTTGTATCGGTTCAGGAGGCGGAAGATGCCCAGCGGACAGTCAGGGAAAGACGGTTGAGCGTCAAAATCGTGGCCCTTTCGCATTTAGGGGAAGCCCCTTTTTTTAAGGATATCCCTGTTATCAGGATGCCTGCCTATGCGATTCAGATTGCAAATATTCTGAACGGCATTTCCGCTTTCCATGAAAAAAAATACAGCGAGATCAAGTTCACCGCCCCCGAAACGCGGATACTGATTGTAGATGATATTATTACGAATCTTACGGTAGCGGAAGGGCTCCTTGCTCCCTATAAGATACAGATTGACTGCTGTACCGGAGGGCTTCAGGCTGTGCGCCTTGTTGAAAAAAATCGCTATGATATTGTTTTAATGGACCACATGATGCCCGGCATGGACGGCATTGAAGCGGCTAAGGCCATCCGCAGCTTAAATACCGAACACAGCCAAGGGCTTATCATTATTGCCTTAACCGCCAACGCTGTTTCGGGGATGCGGGAGATGTTTTTACAAAACGGATTTGACGATTATCTTTCCAAGCCCATAGAACTTAATAAACTTGACAGACTTTTGAGGAAATGGATTCCTGAGGAGAAAAAGGAAAAGGTCTCTCCGGCTGTTGCACTTACGGAACGAGGAAGCGGTATGTGTATAGACGGCGTGGATATCGCTCGGGGCATAACCATGTCCGGCGGCGGTCAGGCGGCCTACCGGAAAGTGCTCTCATCCTTCCGTAAAGACGCACTGGAACGTTTACCCCAACTGGAACATGTCCCCACCGAACAGGAAATCGCGCTTTTTACGATTAACGTACACGCACTCAAGAGCGCCGCCGCTACTATCGGAGCTACCGCAGTATCCGAAGAGGCAGCGGAAATGGAAAAAGCGGGGAAGGCCGGGGATATAAACGCCATTAAACAGGGCTTGGATTTTTTTCACCGGGACCTGAAAAAACTGGCGGAAGATATAGGGTCGGAGCTGGAGACCACGGTTTGCACTAAAACTGATTCCGGGGATGCCGTGAGAGAAAACGCTCCCTTGTTCACGGCGCTTCGGACGGCACTGGAACAAGAGTTGCCCGCAACTATCTACAGTATTATTTCGGAACTTGAAAACAAGGAATTTGATGCAAAAACAATGGAAATAATAAAAAATATTTCCGATTCCGTTTTGATGGCCGAATTTGAAGCGGCAATAAAAATCGTTGATGCCTTAATTAATTAAAAACAAAAAGAAATCATTATAAAAAGGTGGTATACATGGAAGATGTAAAGGAAACTATATTTCTGGTAGATGATAATTCCACGAATCTTATGAACGGAATGAATCTGTTAAACGCCCGATATAATGTTTTTACCGCCCCCTCTGCAAAAAAAATGTTCAGCCTTATGGAAAAACACCGGCCCGACCTTATACTGATGGATATTGAAATGCCCGAGATGAACGGCTATGAAGCGATCAAGATCCTTAAATCAAACCCGGAAACACGGGATATTCCGGTTATTTTTCTTACCGGAAAAAACGATGTTAACAGCGAGTTGGAGGGTTTGAATGCAGGCGCTCTGGATTATATATCAAAGCCTTTTGTCCCGCCCCTGCTGCTTAAGCGCATAGAAGTCCACCTTTTAATCGAAACCCAGAAACATACCATGAAGCAGCAGCGGGAGGAGCTTAAGAATTTTAATGAAAATTTACAGCAGATGGTTGACGAAAAGACCAAGACTGTCGTTGAATTACAAGACTCTATTCTTAAAACCGTAGCAGATATAGTTGAATGTAGGGATGATATTACCGGTGGACATATTGAGCGCACCCAACGGGGAGTGGGCCTTCTGGTTGAACTCATTAAGGATCATCCTTGCTATCGTAGTGATATGTCGGAATGGAATATCAAATTGTTATTGCAATCCTCCCAGCTGCATGATGTTGGAAAGATCGCTATCAGCGACCGTATTTTACAAAAACCCGGCTGTCTGACCAAAGAAGAATTTGAAGAAATGAAAAAGCATACTGTTTTGGGTGTTCAAATTATTGAAAAAATAGAGGCCACTACCAAAGCCAATGACTTTCTTAAATACGCCAAGATTTTTGCCGGAACTCATCACGAGAGATGGGACGGATCAGGATACCCTGGAGGACTGAAAGGTGAAATGATACCTCTTCAGAGTAGAATTATGGCTATAGCCGATGTCTATGATGCCCTCACTTCGGAGCGTCCTTATAAAAAAGCCTTTCCCCATGAAGAAGCGGTACGGATTATTACCGAAGGAAGAGGAACTCAGTTTGATCCGGTTTTAACGGATATGTTTATAGAGTCGGCGGGTTTATTCAAGAATTGAGGCGAAAAAAGCCGTGCTTCATCCGTCTTTTACCGCCAAAACCTTAAAAAATCAGCATTACGATTACTCGTGTATTCAATTAAAAAGAAACGATACAACTATTGGGGGAAATGAATAGCAGGAAGCATCAGGATTTAACGACAGGCGCCGGGCGGAATCGAACCGTCGCATAAAGGTTTTGCAGACCAGGTTTTTCTTCCCAAGAGCTTCTTTTTCCCAGTATGCATGATATAATGCCTGGAAGAAGATAGTCGGATTTGACGCCTTATGGGGGATGGAAAGATAGACGATGATTAAGTCATTCGATGATAAGGAAACCGAAAAACTCTTTAATGGCATGACATCAAAGAAATTGCCACTGGATATTCAAATGCGGGCATTCAACAAACTGACCGCTATTCATGCTGCAAATGTCATTGAAGATTTAAGGATACCGCCATCAAACCATCTTGAAGCGCTCAAGGATGATAGAAAAGGGCAGTATTCTATACGGATTAATGACAAGTATAGGGTGTGCTTCATTTGGAATGACAACAATGCGGACAATGTCGAGATTGTGGATTATCACTAAGGGTTTTACCCTCGTAGACAAAATAAAGATTATTCCGTAGTATGTAATACGGAATAGACAAGGAGTTCTTATGGATGAGTATATTCAGCTTGACCACATTGGTAAGTACCTGCAAGAGGAATTTATGCAGCCCTGGAAACTCTCACAGAACGCATTGGCGCGGGCTATTGATGTCCCTCCCAACCGCATAACCGATATTGTTAATGGTAAACGCGGTATCAGCGCTGATACTGATTTGCGTTTGACTACGCTTTTTGGCCTTTCAGAAGGTTATTTCCTGCGCTTTCAGGAGCATATTGAGACAACCTTAGCAAAGCGCAAGATTGAATATATTTTAAAAAAAATCAAGCCCCTACCAGCAGTTATGGTATAGGAGACTGAGATGATGATATTACTCGAATTTCATATTTTTAAAAAGTCTCAACCCGATCTACAGCCTTTTATATTTTGGTCTTGTGCTCTCGAAGCAGACAGTTCTATAACAGAAGTTGATTTTGTATATCTAAATCGCAATAATACCTATGCCATTGAGGGTTGTACAGAATTCAGATTGCGTATCACATATAAAGAGTTGACACGCCAAATCATAGATCAATATTGCAAGGACCATATCAAACGCCCAAACTATTTTATTGCATCGGATAAAACATTCCTAACCGGTTCTCCATACAGTCATTCGTCTTCAAATGTCGAAACCTACTATAAAAACACCAAAGAGTTTATCGCGGATCTAAAAAATAAATTGGGCCTTGACTCTGACTACAAAATCAATCAATTACAATTAAGCACGATTGAAACAATAAAAAATAATATAGGTATAGATATATTGCGAAATGAATCAATCGCCGGTGCTTTATCAATTTATAAACGCTTACCTGCATTTCATGTTGGAGGAAATTTCAATATAGACCGCGGAGAAAGATATGTAACTATTTATTCGCTTGATGGTGATAAAATTTTTCCTGATGCTTTTATCAATATTGATATAATTGATGAACAAAAGAATCTTTATAATATGCATTGTAAATTTGTCAATAATAAGAAATACACATTACCATCTTCAGAAAATGATTTGGAGCAGTTCTCCCAAATTCATATATCAATATTTGATTGCGTGAAACATGAAACGGAAATAAAAAACAAAAATGATGCGGTCTACCAAAAAATATATGAGGAAACATTTCATCTGCTAAGATCATTTAGCATTGGCATGTCTGTAGGTGGCGGACATTCCAAAATTGTACGCAACAGATTTTTGAATAAACCAAAAGACAAAGTTGATGTTTATGATCATATCGACAAGATATCAAATAAGAACAACAAAGACTTTTTCGACTTGGAATATGATTACAAAATGCAATTATTTGGTACAAAGAAAGAATTTCTTTGTTCAAGATACTTTAGTAATGATAAAAAAGGACGAGAACAATTTCTTGAATTTATTCGGGAGGTTTTAACCATAGCAAAAAATGCCGTCGTGATAGATGCATATTTTGATAACTCCGGGCTGGATGATTTTATCGCATGTTCTAGTAATAGCGTTAATTTGACTATCATTACGACGGACCCAAAAAGTAAAGATTACAAACGTAAAAACGCTATCAACCTTCTTGCTAATATTTACAAAACATTGCCCGAATGTAAAGTTTATTTTACGGATAAAATTCATGACAGATATTTATATATTGAAGACCAAACAGGGGAAAAACTCTATTCGTTTTCTAATTCCTGGAATGGATTAGTGAATAATTACAGCTTATACATTCAAGAAGTTCCATTACAAATATCATTGCGAATATATGAAGAAATCCAGCATTATACATCAGATAAAAACATTCAAGATAAACCACATATTGGAAAAAAACAAAAAAAAAGCAGTGGGAATAAAAAAAACTATACTAAAAAATATGTAGAGGAACTTTCACATACAATTCGTGCAATGCCGTCAAATGTTAACATTGATACATTTATTGAAACAGCATCTGAGTATTTCAGAGCGCACTATTTTGGAAAAGCAGATAAGGGGAAAATATGTTCAGAATTAACTCTCTGTATTCAGAATATTCAAGAAACTGAAATAAATGGTATTATCGAGAAATTATCAAAAATGATGCTTGAAAAGCAACGACATCAATTTGAAGAAGAGTCAACATTTATTGATGGCAAGCCATTTCCCTGGTACGATACTCCGCAAAAATGTTATAGACGCTTAGCTGGTGGCCCTTCATGGGGTCAACGCTCATATCAGCTAGAACTTGATTATGGTATATCAGAACTTTTGGCGCTTTTTTTTCAAATATACCCTTTGCAAGTAATAGAAATACTGCAGGAACAAGAAAAGAAGATTTGCGTTATGACATTATTGGTAAAAAATCGGAAAGACCAAATTGCTTATCATGTTTCAGAAAATATAATCAGTTCCTTTTTATGTGATTTGTATCCTGCAAAAGGTACTTTGTCAGAAAATACTCAAATATTTATTAATAAATGCAACCAGTACAGTTATATACGAATATTTTTTGCATTAATACTAATTGATAAACTGATATTCGATTATGAAAAAAATCAGCTTACGTTTTCCGGCCTCATGAATTCGTTTCAGCTTATTAATCTTAATGACAAAGAAAAAGCAATAATACTTGGCAGCGCATTTAATCGTATATCTTTGCAGCAACGAGTAACCGACTTCCAAAATGACATTAAAGGAAAAATCGCAAATTT
>JAITXS010000035.1 GCA_031284645.1 Spirochaetaceae bacterium
TTAGCAATTCTTTTTGTCCCATGAGCAATTTCCTTGCCATATTTTTACCTCGGCTTATTATACCTGAGGGGACATTTTCACGTTGCTATAGAGGGGACATTATCACGTTGGCGTAACACGGGGGTTTCAGCCCTGTGGGGTTTCAGCCCTGCTAACGCCCTCTGCCCAACTACCCTAAACAAAGTACTTCATTTATACTATCAGGTGGAGAAAATTATGCCGAACACCCTTAGTGAAAAAATTATTCTATCGCATCTTGCGGACAAAGCGACTCATCTGCCGAAAGCGGGAGAGCCGATTTCAATACATATTGATCAAACTTTAACGCAGGACGCTACCGGCACTATGGCCTATCTTCAATTTGAGACTATGGGCCTTAGCCGTGTAAAATCAGAACTTTCTGTTTCTTATGTTGATCACAACACCCTACAGGAAGATTATAAAAATCAGGATGACCACCGTTATTTGCAAAGCGTTGCAGCAAAATACGGAATTTGGTTTTCACGCGCCGGGAACGGTATATGTCATCAAGTCCATCTTGAATGTTTCGGCGCGCCGGGGAAAACACTACTCGGGGCCGATTCACACACGCCGACCGGCGGCGCATTGGGTATGCTCGCGATAGGTTCAGGCGGGCTTGATGTTGCCTTGGCAATGGGCGGCGCCGCCTTTGATTTGCTTATGCCCGAAATTATCGGCGTGCGGCTTTCCGGAAAATTGACGGGCGGGACTTCGGCGAAAGATGTTATTCTTGATCTCCTCCGCCGTGAAACAGTAAAGGGCGGTGTAGGTGCTATCTATGAATATTTTGGCGAAGGTATCGCGGGCCTGTCCGTTACCGAACGGGCAAGTATTACCAACATGGGCGCGGAACTGGGTGCGACAAGCTCAATCTTCCCCTCCGATGAGAAAACAAAAGTCTTTTTGGAAGACAGAGGCCGCGGGGGTCTTTGGAAAGAGCTGAGCGCAGATGCGGGAGCTGTCTACAAAAGGGTCATTGATATTGATCTTTCGGCTCTCAGGCCGCTTGCCGCTTGCCCGCATTCACCGGATAATATCAAGCCCGTATCGGAATTGGCCGGTCTTCCAGTTGATCAGGTTGTTATAGGCTCATGCACAAACTCTTCGCTTGATGATCTAGCGGCCGTTGCCGTCATTGTTTCAGGAAAAACCGTTCATCCCCGGGTATCGGCAGGCGTTGCCTGCGGCAGCAGAACAACCCTCCTCGCCGCAGAAAAAGCAGGTATCTTGTCCGAGTTGTTGCGGGCCGGTTTCCGGGTACTGGAATGTGCCTGCGGCCCTTGTATCGGCATGGGCTTTGCGCCTAAGTCAGGCGGGGTAAGCCTTCGTACATTTAACCGTAACTTCAAAGGCCGCAGCGGCAGCGCCGATGCCGGAGTGTATCTTGTGTCGCCGCAGACAGCGGCAGCCGCAGCGATAAGCGCTGTGTTTACAGACCTTGCAGGAGAGAATATCACCATGCCTGACACAAGACCCTTTCTTTTACAAAGTCAAAGATTTTCGTCTGATATGTTGATAAGCCCGCTTTCCCCCGAGGAAGCAAAAAATATTGAGATTGAAAGAGGCCCCAATATTAAACCATGCCCGATTTCAACGCCTATCGCAGACAAAGTCGATCTTCCCGTGCTTTTTAAAGGCGGCGACAACATAAGTACCGATGATATTATGCCGGCAGGCGCAAAAGTGCTCCCGTTCCGTTCGAATATCCCTGAAATATCGAAGTTTGTTTTTTCGGCACTCTCCCCGGACTTTTATCAAAAAGCGAAAAAAGCAGGAAGCGGCCTTATCATAGGCGGGGTCAATTACGGACAGGGCTCCTCCCGTGAACACGCAGCCCTCGCTCCTATGTATCTGGGCGTTAAGATAGTCGCCGCGAAATCTTTTGCCCGCATACACAAAGCCAATCTCATTAATTACGGGATACTCCCTCTTACTTTTATCAATCCTGAAGATTACGATTTGATACAAACTGATGATATCCTTGAATTCAAAGATCTGCATCAATTGCTGGAAAAGAAATCGGGAGACGGTCAGCTTGAAATACTCAACAGGACAAACGGAAAGAGAATCTCCCTTGTACTCCAAGCCGGTGAAAATGAGGCACAGATACTCCGCTCAGGCGGCAGGATACCCCACATGAAGGGCAATTGAAGGTTGCCGCAGTCTGATGCGGAGCGCTGCGGGACTTCGGTAAAAGTTAAGTGCTTTTACCCTGCCCTCTTCCCTAGGGAAGAGTTTTCTTTCATAATATAAAATAATTATAGGTTAAGAACTGGCTAAGGGGTTTTTATGGCAGTAATGTATTATGAAAAAGATTGCGATCTCGGTGCGCTAAAAGGTAAGACAATCGCGATTATCGGTTATGGTTCGCAGGGGCACGCCCATGCGCTTAACGCAAAAGAATCCGGCTTAAAGGTGATTGTCGGACTTTACGAGGGATCAAAATCGTGGAAAAAGGCGGAAGATGCCGGATTGACGGTAAAAACTGCCGCTGAAGCAGCAAAAGAAGCGGATTTCATCATGATTTTAATAAATGATGAAAAACAGGCGAAGCTTTACGAAGAGTCAATTAAACCGAATTTAACATCCGGCAAAACGCTTGCCTTTGCACACGGTTTTAATATTCACTTCGGACAAATAAGCCCACCTGAAAATATCAATGTTGTGATGATCGCGCCAAAAGGCCCCGGGCACACTGTCCGCGAGCGCTACAAAGAAGGCGAGGGCGTTCCCTGTCTTATCGCGATCCATCAGGATGCGGGCGGCGATGCAAAGCGGCTTGGGCTTGCCTATGCGGCGGCAATCGGAGGTGCCCGTGCCGGAGTACTTGAAACAACATTTAAAGAAGAAACGGAAACCGACCTTTTTGGTGAGCAGGCTGTTCTCTGCGGTGGAGTCTCGGCTTTGATGAAAGCCGGTTTTGAGGTGCTTATTGAGGCGGGATACCAAGCGGAAAGCGCCTACTTTGAAGTCATGCACGAAATGAAGCTGATCATCGATCTGGTAAATCGTGGTGGACTAAAATTTATGCGGTATTCAATTTCCGACACTGCGGAATACGGAGATTATATCACAGGCCCTAAAATTATTACCGAAGAAACGAAAAACGCGATGCGGCAGGTATTAAAAGATATTCAGACCGGAAAGTTTGCCAAAAAATGGATACTCGAAAATCAGGCACATCGTCCCTTCTTCAACAGAATGAGGGCCATTGAAGCAGCTCATCCCATTGAAAAAGTCGGTGCGGAACTTCGTTCAATGATGAACTGGCTCGAAGCACCATCCGAGAGATAATATCCGAAAGAAGTATCTTGATAAACGAACAACAATAATTTTCCGGCGTTGCAGAACGCCGGAAAATCAAATTACATTCTAAAAGGCAAGTGTGCTTCTTTGTGCCTAAGATCCTTCCTCCAATGAATTCTAAAAAACCTTTTTATGCTGATGGTTTGTCTTTTAGCTGTGTCTCTTGCTCGCTTTGCTGCAGACGGGACAGTGGTTATGTGTTTTTAACAGAAAATGATCTTCGCCTGCTTTTGAACGAATTAGCTATGCCCTATGAAGAATTTGTGCCAGTTTATTGCAGATGGGTAAAGCTCGGGACGTCCGGCTTTGAATTTCTGTCATTAAAAGAAACATCAAACTACGATTGTATTTTCTGGAAAAAAACCTGTTCCGTATACAAGGCACGTCCTCTCCAATGCCGGAATTATCCGTTTTGGAAAGATTTACTTATCAGTAAAAAAATCTGGAAAGAAGCACTTGCCGAATGTCCGGGCGTGGGGCATGGTGAGCTGCACTCAAAAGAATTTATTGAATCCTGCATAAAAGAAGAAAAGAAACACTCGATCATCTCAAGAGAATCGCGAAACTAAAAACTAAAGTTGAATCTTCAACATCCAGCCTTTTGTGTCGGGAAGCGCACCGTACTGTATGCCCTTTAAGGTATCACGGAGGCTTGCCGTAAGATCCCCGACCTTCTCGTTATTAAAGCTAATTTTTTTTTCGTTGTGGGTAAAACTGCTAATCGGTGTCACACCTGCGGCGGTACCGCTGACAAAACACTCCCGCGTTTCGGAGAGTGCTTCCTCAACACTGATTTTTCGTTCGCTTACCCTGATATTTTGATCACGGGCAAGCTCAATAATGCTTGATCTGGTGATGCCGGGAAGTATCGTATCGCCAAGTTCAGGTGTAACAAGTTCTCCTGATTTTAAGTAGAAGAATATATTGCACGAAGAGCCTTCTTCAACGTATTTATGTTCGATTGCGTCAAGGAAAACACATTCCATATATCCGGCTTCCGCAGCTTCGTGTTTTGCCATCGCGGAAATGACATAATTCGAGGCCGCTTTTATCCAACCAGTGCCATGCGGCGTTGCCCGGGTACGTTTACTTGTCACTGCGCCGGAAAGCCCGGAAACAAAATAGGAGCTTACTGTCGTGCATATAATCATAACCCACGGTTCGTTTGAAAGATTAACCCCGATACCGCCCTCGCTGTAAGTAAAAGGCCGGATATAAACTGCTTCGGCGCTTATATAGGAGTCTTTTTCCCATTCCTGTTTATACCGGGGGGTAAAACCCAATTTCGTGTTTCTGCGGACCGTTTCCACACAGGCATCTACAAATTTATCCTCGGGGAAAGGCGGCATATAGAGACCTTTCATTGACTGATAAAAACGCACGGCATTTCTATCCGGGCGGAAAATAGCAAGAGATCCGTCCTTTTGCGGCAGAGCTTTAAGTCCCTCGAACACGGAGATACCGTATTGTGATGTAAAAGATACAAGCGGCATATCGGCATAAAAGTTCCGCGAAGCTTCAAGATTATTTTTTTCTTTTTCGGGCAAGGCAGCTTCTTCTGCTGCTGTCTTCTGCGATTTTTGCAGATATTCTTCCGTCCAACAAGTGCTGCCATATTTCGCACGATAGACGACAGGGTAAGTACTTAATGAAAAAGCCATTATTTTACTCCTTGTAAGTTCTCATCATAGGAAGTGCCTTTTGATCTTTATGCAAGCACATGAAAGGCAAGGTCTGTTTTGTATTATTAGCCTAAAAAAATCTGTCCTGTGTCATCAACAGCAAGTATTGTTTTACATTCAGAGCAACGAAAGCGTCCCGCTTTAACGGCCTTAAGTTTTTTCCCGCAAATCGGGCAATCAAAAATTTTAGGAAAAATAACGCCGTTTCCCGGCTGTTCTTCTCCTTTGAAGTAGTTCACCGCATCTTCGAGATCTTCCCTTATATTGAAAAACTGAGAAAATCCTAATAGTTGAAAAACATCGTATATCTTGGGCGGGACAGTCAGCAACACTAAATTTCCGTTGATTGCCCTGAGAGTTTTTAGAAACATGGTAAAAGAGCCGATCCCCGTGGACGATACATAGTTAAGCCCCCCACAATCAAAAATCAGCTTGGTAAAGCCGCTTTCAATGGCATGGCTTACCCTTTTTTGAAAAGAAGTAGAATTATAAGTATCAATATAGCCTGACAAAGTCAGTATTAAGCCGTTTTCAACCCCGTCCATACGTTTTAAATCAATTTTTAAGCTGTCATCTTTTTCGTTGTCAAATCCGTGGACAATTTCATTATTAGTCACAGCACACCCCAATCATCATTCCAGTTATTATATCATAACTAAAAGCCGGAGTCAAGCCAAAAAAGCGTTTTTGGATTCACGCGCGAATCACAAAATGTAAATTTAGGGCTGTAAATTTAGGGACAGAACACTTGTGTCGTACCCGAAGCCCGTAGCTCTTTACTTCGGGTATGGGATAGCGGATGTCTGATACTACTATACCCAATACCCTATTACCCATCACCCTCTTACCCTTGGAATATCGCTTTAGGGGCAGTGCCCGACCCGAATAGGGCCGATGGATCAAATGTGACGACTTCCCGATCAAGGTAAGAGGTAAAACCCTTAAAAAACCCAATAGTCTTTTTTAAAGGTTTCCCTCATTTTAAATTTACCCTGCTGCCTTTTACACTTGTTTCTGTGCAATTTTGCAAAATGCATTTTTTTGCAGTTGCATTAAAGCAAAAAACACGCGCTTCACTATAAGTATGTGATAGGGGTTTGGGTAGAGGGTCAAATTAGGGTGATTGGGTAATGGGTAATGGGGTTAGTTTTTATCGGAAATCCTGCCCCCTTAACCCTTCTTTAAACCCTTTCCCCAAAGACCTATGACCCTTTATAATATTTTAATGTGGAGGTAAAAAAAGATGCCAGAAACAAGAGACCGGCCGAAAGAGCGTGAGTACGTCACTATGGCGAATTTTAGCGAGTGGCTGGACAAACTGGCCCGCGAACGGGAGGAATCCGATCGAAGACGGGAAGAAGCCGAGGTAAAAGCCGAAGCCAAATTCTTCAAGGAACGAGCTGAGTTCAAAAGACGGCAAGATGAAGCTGATCTAAGACAAAAGGAAGCCACCCGCCTGGCAGAACAAGCTCGACAAGAACTAAACAAAAGTTTGGGGAAATTGACCAACAGGGTGGGTGAAATTATTGAACACCTCGTAACGCCGAATGTCCTGGAAAAGTTTAAAAAAATGGGATTCTCGTTTAACAGAACCGCACGCAATATTTATATACAGGACAAAGATGGCAAGACCTTAACCGAGATAGATACTGTGTTCCAAAATGGCGAGGACATCATGATAGTCGAAGTCAAGACTCATCCGACCACGGATGATATAGTCCGTCATACAAAAAGAATGACCCTGCTGCAAAATCGGAATATGTACCCGGGGCTGAAGCTCTACGGCGCGATAGCGGCTGCGGTGATCGATGGTGAAACGAGGAATTATGCGATAGAGCAGGGTTTTTATGTACTTGAACAAAGCGGCGATACCATGAAAATACTCCCCGATGACCCGGATTTTAAACCGAGAAGGTGGTGATCTAGGGTAATTGGGTCATGGGTAAAGGGTATAGTTCTTATCAGAACGCCTGTGTCGTACCCGAAGCCCTTAGCTCTTTGCTTCGGGTAGAGGGTAAAGATTTCTGATAATTCCAATACCCCAGACCCTTTCCCCTATTACCCTTCTTTAAATCCTACTACGCTTCTTTAGTTCTCCTGCGGCTTTTATTTTTATCCGGCAAATATTACCTTGATATTGAAGAGGGAAATCTTCTACATCAATAATTTCAACAGTTCCTTTTTGGGCACCGGCTTTTATAGCCATGTCGATTGCTTCTTTTTTTCCTTCTTCAATAGCCGTTTCACGGGAAATATCATCGTAGGAGACGAGTTTTTCATAAGTTCCGCTTATTTTTGCAATAGCCGATCCAATAGCATTCGCAACTGAAAAATGATCGGGCTTATACAAGCGCTTTACCCCGTTAAGATGGTCGGGAAGGAGAATAGAGCCGCCCCCGACAAGAAGAACATCAATATCTTCAGCAGAAGTTTTCATTAAATCAATATGATCTTCAATGAGCTCGACAATTTTAGCCATTGCCTTTGCGGCAAAAGCCTTGTCAATATGCACTACCTTTTCCGGGTCTCCGATGGTCGACAAACCCAGAGCCACCGCTATATCAGTGGCGGTAAGTGTGTCACCTCCGAAAACGAGCGCTTTTTCAGTGAGCCGGTAACCAACGCTGTCAGGGCCTATTGTTATTATTCCGTCTTTTTCCCGTATAATGCTTCCGCCCCCTAATCCGATGGAAATCACATCGGGCATACGAAAATTAGTACGCACACCTCCGATGCTAACTGCTATACTGCTTTCCCGCGGCAACCCGTTCTGCAAGATACCGAAGTCTGTTGTTGTACCGCCTATATCAATAACAAGTGCATTGCTGAGCTTGGACAAGTAGCCTGCCCCTCTGATACTGTTTGTCGGGCCGCAGGCAATAGTAAAAATGGGATACAAGATGGCTTGTTCTTTACTCATCAAAGTTCCGTCATTTTGGGAAAAGTATACTTCAGCGTCAATACCGTGCTCCTCAAGACTTTTGACAAAGCCTTCGGTAAAATTATGCGCTATTTTGTATAAGGCCGCGTTCAGGATAGTCGCGTTTTCCCGCTCAATCAGTCCCATGCTGCCAATTTCGCCGGAAAGTGAAATATGCACATCTCCCATGACCTCCCGGCAAATTTGAGCGGCCCTGATTTCATGATCACTGCGCACGACCGAGAATAACTGGCTAATGGCAACTGAGCGGAGGCCCTTTTCTTTACACCGCTCAAAAAAACGACGGGCTTCCTGTTCGTCAAAAGCAGCAAGTTCTTTTCCGTTGTATTCGAACCCGCCCCGGATAATTGCTATTTCCTCTGCAAGTACTTTGAGTTCCTTAACCCAGTCAAGCATGGGGCGTATGCCTGTGGTTGCCGGTGCACCTATGCGTAACACGCCGATTTTTGACAAGTGTTTACGTTCAACAATGGCATTAGTGCACTGGGTTGTGCCAAGCATGGCTTTTGTGATAAGCCTTCGATCAATATGTGATTTTTCCAAAAGCGCGCTTATCGCGGCGGAAATGCCATCGTGTATATCAGTGGTTGTAGCTTGTTTAAGTTCCGCAGTTACTTGCAGGTTTTCATCAATTAAAACCGCATCGGTGTTTGTACCGCCAACATCAATGCCTAAACGATAGTTCATCACGAGCCCCCTTGGGCCCGAATTTCAATCGGAATATAATCGCTGTCATAACCAAAATAGCGGGGGCCCGTCAACTCAATTCCCTTTGGTGAGCGCCACAGTTTAAAACAGGCAAGCCCTACCACTAATACGCGTTTTCCGTATTTGAAAGCATCGGTCGGTATCGGGATAAATGTTTCAGTGTCAACCAGACAGATAAGATCAGGAGTTGTCGCCTTGATTTCTCCTTCAACGCTGGCAACAAGATTTTCGTTTTGAAATTCGATCAAAGCGTGTTGTCCCTTGTATTCACCAAGTCCGTCAAGTATGGCTTTGCCGAAATTAAAAGCCCCGCGCACTTCCCGCAGTACATCGGTAATCTTTCCCCGAAATAGTTTGTATCCGCCTGAAACTTTCAGGAAATTTTCTTCCGGTGTACCGGCGCCATGTTTGATCTCCCGTATGGCTTGTCCAAGCGTTTGACTCCTTGACACAATACGTTTAATTCCATACTGCTTAAGTGTTTTACCGTCCATACAGTACAAAGCTATGGGAGCGGAACCCCCGCAGGTCATAGTAACCGCACGGGCAAGGTCTTCAGTCCACTTGTTGGTAATAGTGTTAAAAAGAACACTATTACCTTTTTCATCGGCAAGCGCCATTGGTGTTGCATTTACGCCGCCTATAGTAAAGGTAAGCATCTGAAGTTCCGGAAAAGCACGTCCCATGCCGTCCGCATCTATCAGGGGAAGTCCGAGCCGCGCTGCAGCAGCAATAGGGAACATACTGTTCACGCCTCCTGCTTCCAGCGGCATAATCGCATCGATCTTTTTTCCAAAAAAGGTGTTTATCGTATCGTAGAGTGTCTTGTATTCATTTCCGCCAACCGCTTTTTCAGTGAGCACCGAAGGTGCCCCCATGACGGCAAAAGGGGCGATAAACATATCATCGGGCACTTCGTCCGGATCAAGAAGGCTTACCGGGCCGCAGTCCTGAATGGCTTCTATAGCGAGGAGTTTCCCTATATACGGATCTCCACCACCGCCGGAGCCCAACAGGGAAGCTCCGATTGTTATATCCTCAAGGTTTGAAACATCAATTTTCCTCATAAAACAGTCCCCCAAACCCTCGCGGCATCTTCCTTATTAAAGTCTGGTAAATACATGGGTTTAATAGACTTTAAGAGTGCCGTATAATTTGCAGGAAAGTCAATCAGATAAGCAGGGCGATTGCATTTAAAAATTGTCCGCTGATTTTCGCGGATTAACGCGGATTTTAAAGGATTTTAACTCAAATACACGAATAAAATGATAATAGCGCCTCCTGCGGCACAGTCGAGCGGAATATCCCGCAAAAGAGTTCGACATTCCGCTTGCGTTCGGCTGTACACGTACCCACTTAGGGCTTAGGGTAATTGGGTAGAGGGTAGAGGGTAGAGGGGCTTGGTTTTATCAGAAATTCCCTACCCAAGACCCGAAGCAGGGTAAGAGGGACGTGGGGATAGGATAGCTGATGTCTGCTATTGCTATACC
>JAITXS010000028.1 GCA_031284645.1 Spirochaetaceae bacterium
CGTGTTGCGTAGGCCAGAATACGCAACGGCATATTCGGACTTATCGTAGACTGATGCTCAATCAGGACGATGATTTTATTGCCGAGTAAAAATGAGATATCGTTCTTGCGGTCTTTAAAAAGAACCTCGGAGAGGGTATTGATTTCAAGCGGCACGGAGGGATCGTACGCAGAGCCCGAGATGGCGTTATACAATTCCCGCAGGCGTTCGCCGTCACTAAAAATCCGCACAAAAACACTGTCCTTATATTTTTTGTTTATAGCCATGATGCTATACTTATAGCGCACTGCGTGGTTTTTGCTTTAATGAATCTGCAAAAAAAGTGTAAACTGCAGCAGAGCAGGGAATTTCCGGTAGTACTAAAACCCCGAAGCAAAGAGCTAAGGGCTTCGGGACGATACAGGTTTTCTGGTAAGAACTATACCCTACTACCCTTGCCCCAATTACCCTACTTAGACCCCCTACCCGAAGCAAAGGGGCAGGGAAGTTGGGTTTCGGGTAGAGGATTACTAGTAAAGTCTATACCCCATACCCATGACCCCAAACCCTATTATACCTTCTACGCATGCGGATGTGCGTTTTTATAGACATCTTTTAAGCGTTCTATCGTTGTGTGTGTGTAAATTTGGGTTGTTGAAAGGCTTTTGTGCCCCAAAAGTTCCTGAACAACACGTATATCGCAGCCGCCGTTCATAAGGTGTGTGGCAAAACTATGCCGCAGGCTGTGCGGATGAATATTCTTGGCGATGGCGCTCCTTTTTACG
Organism: Spirochaetaceae bacterium; assembly: GCA_031284645.1. Taxonomy (GTDB): domain Bacteria; phylum Spirochaetota; class Spirochaetia; order Treponematales; family Breznakiellaceae; genus JAITXS01. The sequence goes on from JAITXS010000028.1 coordinate 765, forward strand.
TATTCCCCGATAATCCAGCGCGCCCCCTGAGAGGAGAGCGCTTTCCCTTTCATATTAATAAACAGAGCATCCGTTTCACTGTCTTTTTGTATCTTTGCCTCTCGTTCGGGTAAATAGGCTCCAAGCGCATCCCGCCCCTCATCAGAAAAAAACACGGCCCGCTCCTTGCTGCCCTTGCCGATAACACGCGCCCCCCGGCAGTCGCTTTCTATATCGCACAGACGCAGGGAGACAGCCTCGCTTAGGCGCAGGCCGGCCGAATAGATAAGCATGATAAGCGCTTCATCCCGTGTTGTCCAGAGTATATCCTCTGTTTGTACAAGCGCGGCAAAATCCCGCATCTCATTTTCCCAAAGAAAGACCGGAAGCGTTTTTGGTGTTTTTATATTACGCGTAATTTCCGCAGGATTGTCTTTGCGGTAATTAAAACGCACAAGATAACGGAAAAAACCGCGCAGAGCGGACAAGGTTCGGTTTATACTGACTGCAGCGCGCCTTTCAAAACGCATATCGCCTATATAGAGCTGAATATCTTCAGTACAGGCGTCCTTTGCGTTTATCTCACGGTTCCCGCAGTAGAGCTCAAAATCACCAAGATCCGCGCTATAGGCACACGCTGTTTTTTCCGACAGATTGCGGACAGAGCGGAGGTAGCCGATATATTCTTTGATATAATCTTTCTTGTCTTCCATGACATAACGGGAACAGGGAATTTAAGATGAAACCCTTTCTCCCCCCTCCGTATGATTATTATCACAATGAGGATTGATACAGGCTTTATGGGTTCCCCTGCCCTTTTCATGTTTTTCGACCATGAAGCAGCCGCATTTCGGACAGTTTTGGCTTAAAGGCTTAAAATGCGTAATAAAATCACATTCAGGATAATTGGTACAGCCGTAGAATTTCTTACCCCGCCCTTTCCTTTTACGTTCGACAACATCCCCGCCGCATTTCGGGCATTTGCCAAGCGGAATTGATTTTGCGTTCCGGCACTCGGGAAACCCGGAACAGGCAAGAAAGTAACCGTATTTCCCGAGTTTCTTAACCATCGGTTTGCCGCATTTTTCACATATCTCATCGGTCGGCTCGTCAAGAGACCCTTTTTGCGATGCAAGATTTTTGCCGACTTCATTAACTTTTTCTATAAAAGGAGTGTAGAATTCACGTATCATATCAGGCCAGTTTTTACGCGTCTCTTTGTCTTCTACCTCGTCAAGGCCTTTTTCCATTTTTGCGGTAAAATCAACATTAACCACATCGCCGAAATTTTCAACAAGCATATTGCAGATTAATCGTCCAAGCAAAGTCGGGACAAGCTGTTTGTTCGTACGCTGAACATAATAACGCTCAAGCAAAAGTGAAATGGTCGGCGCATAAGTTGAGGGCCGCCCTATACCTTTTTCTTCCAGTGTTTTTACAATTGATGCATCGGTATAACGCGGCGGGCCTTGGGTAAAATGCTGTTCGGGAATAAATTTACGCAGCACAAGGGTATCGCCTTTTTTTATCGGGGGAAAGCTCTGCCCTTTCTCTTCTTTTGCGGCAAGAACATTTAATACCTTATAAAAACCTTGATAGATAAGCGTTGTTCCCGCAACACGGAACAGCGCAGCATCGGCGTTTATATCGGCGCTTATTGTTTTTGTTTTTGCGTTTTTCATTTGGCTTGAAACAAAACGCTCCCAGATAATCGCATATAATCGGTGTTGATCACGGCTAAGATACTCTTTTACCGCATCCGGTGTATAGCTTGTATAAGTCGGCCTGATCGCTTCGTGAGCGTCTTGGGAGCTTTTACCCACGGAAAAGTAATTTGCCTTCTCGGGTAATTCCCCCGGATGTTCTTTCCCTATCCATGCACGGACTTCGGCAAGAGCGCTCTGTGATACGCGCACACTGTCCGTCCTCATATAACTGATTAAACCAACACGCGAGCTGCCCATATTAATGCCCTCGTATAATTGCTGGGCAAGCTGCATGGTTTTTTTGCTGGTAAAGCCGAGCCTGTTTGCCGCTGTCTGCTGCAAGACCGAAGTGGTAAAAGGCGGGCGGGGATGAACGGATTTTTCACTTTCCCGTATATCCGAAACAATGAAGTCTGCATTTTTTAGTACTTCAACAATAGATTGAGCATCGCTTTCTTTTTTTAAATCCGCTTTTTCGCCTTTCCACAAGGTAAGAGCTGCGCGAAACGCGCCTTTTCCTGCTTTTAATTCCGCATCAAGCGTCCAGTATTCCTCGGGGATAAAACTCTCAACTTCTTGTTCCCGCTCGCAAATTAATCGTAAGGCAACAGATTGAACGCGTCCGGCTGAAAGCCCGTTTTTGACTTTTTTCCAGAGAAGGGGCGAAAGATTATAACCGACAAGCCGGTCAAGCACACGCCGTGCTTTTTGCGCGTCAACCTTTGAGATGTCAATAATCGTGGGATTTGCCACGGCATTTTTTATCGCTTCCGGCGTAATCTCGTTAAAACTGATTCTTGAAATGGGAATAGCACCGTATTTCGCGCTTATAGCATTTTGAAGATGCCATGCTATAGCTTCCCCCTCACGGTCATTATCAGATGCAAGCATTACGGAGTCCGATTTTTTTGCATCGCTTTGCAATTCTTTTAAAAGCTTCGCCCTTCCACGCACGGTGATATACTCAGGCTCAAAATTATTGTCTACATCTATCGCCAAACGCGATTTTGGTAAATCAATAAGATGTCCCATAGAGGCTTTGACCATATAAGAAGGGCCCAAGTATTTTTCTATGGTCTTTGCCTTTGCCGGCGATTCGACAATAACCAAAATTTTTTTCGGTTTAGTTGTTTTTACTTTTACCGCCATATTCACCCTTCTTTACAATTTTAGCTCTTGTATTAAATTGTCAGCCAGAGAATCTATTGTTCTCTCATTATCGGGGATTTTTATGCCCCATTCGCGAAAAACATCCTGTGCATTATAAATAGACTTCGCACCCTCTTCTGTCAAGCGCATTGCGCCCGCTCCGGCACCCGAGCCTGCAACCCAGAGATCACGGTTCTGCTCAAGGGCAAAGTCCGCAGTAATCAAGGCTCCCGACTTAAGCGGCGCGTGACTTACCAGAACAGCACGGCAAAGCCCGGAAATTATTCTGTTCCGTGCCGGAAAATGCCACTTTCGAGGCTCTGTTCCCGGCGGATATTCACTGATCAACGCGCCGTCTGTCTCAAGTATATGCCGCGCAAGATATCTGTTTGAAAGAGGGTATATCTCGTCCACTGCCGAGCCTAACACAGCTATTGTTTTTCCGCCGCCGGCAAGAGTTCCCCGATGAGCCATCGCATCAATTCCAAGGGCAAGGCCGGAAACCACAATCACACCCGCACGACCAAGATCACGGCAGGTACGGAAAGTCCAATCAAGAGAACCCGCAGGGGGATTTCTTGTTCCCACAACAGCCAGAAGCGGCTGATCCCCCGGAGGGAGTTTTCCGCGGTAGTAGAGTACAACCGGCGGATCAAAAATCTCGGTTAAAAGCGGCGGATAAGCAGCCTGAACTATCGAAATATACTGAATCGAGCGGGCACGCATTATCCTGAGATCCTGTTCCGCGTCCCTGCGCGCCTTATCAATATTAAAGCGCTCCGCGTCAAATTGGAAAAGCCCCTGCCCTCCTGTCGCTTCAATTATATCAGAACCGGAAAGCCCGATGATATCTTCTTCCCGTGAAAAAATCCGGCACAAACGGGCCTGTAGCGCGGGTTTTAAGGGAAGCCGCGTAATAATTAAATCTAATAAGCCTCTGTCACTGTTATTCAACGATTTTCCTTCAATTCGCTTGAAAACGCCTTCATTTTACTAGATTCGATATAAAGTTTCTATTTGCCTCGGCCTCGGCTTTCTTCTCCGTGTCTTTGGTAAGAGGAATACCCCTGTCATACCACTCCACAGCTTCCCGATACTGAGCGGTCATATAGAGTGCGCGGGCCATCACAAACATTGCATCGGCATCTCCTGAACGGTTTTCCATATAGCGTAGAAGTTCGAAGATCGCATCCGCCGGACGATTAAGCTCAAAGACATACAGAACGGCAAGAGCGTAACGGGCCTGCGTATAAGTCGGCTCCAATTCTATAGCCCGCTTGTACGCATCTTCTGCCAAAACAAAGTAACGCTGCCTGTTCAGTCCGCTGCCGCCGTTTCCCTGGTCATAGTCATACAGGGACTTTGCCGCCCGGGCCGCGTTAAGACCGGTTAAATAATGCAGCGTTTCATCGTCCGGCATTAATTCAATAGCCTTTCGTAATGCGTTAACCGCTTCAAGGAACATACCCTTGTCCTGAAAACGGCTGGAGAGGATCTTCCAATACACCGCTGTCTGTGCCGCATCTTTGACATGTTTTTCCTGCAAGTTCTCGTACTCGGCAATCGCCTTTTTTAAGTCATCAATCGTGCGGGGCACACCCCTGCGCGGGCCGTATTCAGCGATTTTCTCCGCAAAAACACGATGTTCCTTGTCTTGTGACCAATAAAAAACATAGAGAATCCCGCCCACCAGGATCACTCCCCCGATTATCGCGGCCATGATCTGTTTTGTTTTTTTCCGCTTTTCCGTCTGCAGAAGCTGATCCGGCTTTTGATGTGTTTCGTTTTTCAAAGAAAACTCCATTTATTGCTAGGGGGAAGTCTCCCCCTCGTCTCCGGAGCGCTCACGCACTCCCCCGCTCCCCTCCTGCGGGGGCTTAGTGTCCCTCGCAACGCCCCCCTATAATGACTACAAACTCGTTCAGGTCTTTCAATCCTAAAACCGGTATATATTTTTTATGTTCTTCCCTCAAGCGTGCTTTATCTATATGCGTATAAATTTGCGTTGTTGTGATATCACTGTGTCCTAAAAGC
>JAITXS010000100.1 GCA_031284645.1 Spirochaetaceae bacterium
TCGTCGGCCCATTGGCGTTCTTCAATCGCAGGGAGTACCTCATTAGAAAATTGAATACGGTAATTCTGTTTTTTACCTTCAAAAATACCAAAATGGCTGCTATTGTTTTTTGCATTATAGTCAAAATCCTCCGGGAGTTTAAACGTTTCATTGGTGATGGCTGCATTTTTCATTCTTTGTAATGAAAACAGTCTTGTTGCTTCCCGCTCCTCTGAATAACCGTAAAGATACCAGATACCGGTATCAAAGAGAAGCTGATAAGGCCGAACAAGCCGGGTATTGTACTCGGCATCCCAATGGCCTTTATAGTCAAAGGTAATGACCCGGTTATCCCGTAACCCTGTTGTAATTAATTCCCATATTTCAGGCTTTACCGGCGCTGAAGCTACCGATGGGACAATAATCCTGTTTTCATACCAGGCTGATTTTTCAGTTTCAGGAATATCATCATTGGACAATGGTGCCGTAATATCTTCTATAAGATGTTTTGCCGATTCATAGAGGGGCGTATTTTTGTATAATTCCAACAGGGATTTAGCCATCCCCAGGGCCAGCATGTCGTTTGACGCAGCATAACGGGCCGGCAGCCTGAATCCCTTCTCGGAAAAGTACCAGCCCCGTTCCTTCGCATCATACTCAATGGGGGCGTTTAATCTATCCCGCATATACTCAATATCCCGGTAAATAGTGGCCGTTCCGCATCCGTATTTTTCGGCCAGATCGTTGACATTGGGGTAGCGCCCGGAAGCAATCTGCCGTTCTATGGAGTAAATCCTTGCCAGGGTCGCCCTTGGTATACTTTTTCTTGTTTCCATATCTGATAGTATACACCTTTGGTTAGTCATACAATGATGGGGCAATTTTATTTTATAAGATTTTTTAAGCTATAATTGCACAGGTTTCGGCATCAGCCAATGATAGACGTCAATGGCTTTGCTCTCTTTAACCATAACAACACCCACCGAGCAAACACGATTATAGGTAGCAACTTCATTTTTTATAGAAAAATTTGCCCTCAGATTACACAGATACCGGTATGTAAATTTTAACCCGGATATAAAAGGCTGTAGATGTCAAAATATGAGGAAGGCGCGGCATTCGGATCGCGCGGATTTTTTGCAAGCAGCTGTATTCTTTTTAAACCAAAGATATTGTTGCCGGGAAATCGGGCAAGCCGGTAACTTTTATCGTCTTTTGCCTCGATACAATCACGTCCGTCTCCGTTTTCATAAACAAAGCCCGACAGCAGGGCATTAAGCGAATATTTTTTTGTTCCTGCGGGAACCGTCAACACAGCCGCATTTTTTATGCTTAAACCTTCGGGAAGACATTGATTCATACAAGCAACAAAATCATCGGTTAAAACAGGTTCTCTTACATCGACAAGGGCGATCTCTTGTTCTCCGCCAATGCCAAGACTTAAGGGAGAGGCAAAGTCTATTTTTGGAAGCGGGTTAAAGCCCTGTGTCCACATAATCGGAAGGCCCGCTCTTAGTAAAGCGCCGGAAAAGACCTCGATCATCGCGAGGTGTGAAAGAAAGACTGCACTCCCCTCTTTTGAATAAGAAAACAATACACGGTAGGTATCAAGCTCACTGTTTTGTTTTTTCTCCGGATTGCTTGATTCATCTTTTTTATCGCAGGGAATTTCTGCTTTTTCCTGCAAATGAGTATTATTTTCATGTCTGTTATTACAGACTAAATTTTCAGGAGAGTCGCACGTTTCAAGGCAATTTTTATTTATATGTATATTATTTTCGACAATACCCTGTGTTTTTGTACATACACCACAAGGATAAGGACAATTATTTGTACATACAGGTGAAAATTCTCTATTGCGTGATTTTTGCCATTGCTCTTTGATGTACGATTTTGAAGTCCCGCTTTGAATATCATCCCAGGGAAGTACAGAATCACTGTCTTTTTCAGAGCTAAGCTGAACAACTAAGTCATTATAATCATTGAGCAGCGTAAGCCATACATCACGTTTAAAATGCTCATTCCATGCGTCTAATCTGCACCCTGCAAAGTAGGCTTTTTCAATAAGCTCCCCTACCCTCTCATCACCCCGCGAGATGATACCTTCCACGCATGAGACAAGCGGATCATGAACACTTATTTTATGAGGACTTTTTTTAAAAATTCTTACCAGATAAAAAAGTTTTTCACGAGCACTTTCCATATCAAGGAGCGGCGCCCACTGGAAAGGCGTATGAGCTTTGGGGGTAAATATACCGACATTAATATGAAATGTCATTTTTGTCCGCGCCGCGGCTTCATTGATAAAAGCAATAATAGCATCTTCCTCTGAAATATCCTCATTTCCGAGGAGGACAGGAAGCCCAATCATAAAGTAGAATTTTGCGCTTTTATACCCGTGTTTTTTTGCCTCTAACAATAATGCGCAGGTTTTTTCAAGTGTCACTTCTTTGTTGATCGCGATTTGCCAAACATCAAGAGGAGTTTCCACAGCAAAGGTAAGGCCGCTTTTCCGCACCTGGGAGATTTTTTCCAGAAGATCAAGGGACAATGTTGACACACGCAAAGACGGTAACTGAAAAGACACACGAGCGGCCGAAAACTCCCTGTTTAAAGTATCAACAAGGCTGTCTATATGCTTGTAATCTCCGCTTGAAAGTGATGAAAGGCTTATCTCACGAAAGCCGCCTTTTTTAATATACTCCGATACTTCCTGAAGAACGATATCTGCGCTTTTTTGCCGCATGGGCCGGTACCATATACCGGCAAAACAAAAACGGCAGCCATTAGGGCAGCCCCGCATAATTTCAACGGAAGCATGCTGCTGAACAATACGCATACTGGGAACCGGAAAGATATATGTCTGCGGCCCCCGCTTTCCAAAAGAATTATCTATTGCACGGCGCGTATTTTTCTTACCGGGAAACCATACAGACGGATGGGCTGCGATTATCGCACATAATGCTGCTTTCTGCGCTCCGGCTTTTTTTGCATCCCGCAGATTTTCCACTAAATTAAAAAAATCATCTTCCGCCTCCCCTATCCAAAAAAAATCAAAAAAACGGGAATAAGGCAGCGGATTTGAGATTGAAGGGCCGCCTGCGATAATAATCGGATCTGAATCACAACGATCTTTGGCGCGAAGTCCAATCCCTGCACTCTCAAGTATTGAAAGCACACCGGTAATACCAAGTTCATAGGAAAGGGTAAACATCAAAATATCAGAATCTTTTAAGCTGAGACCGGTATCAAGCGCATAGAGCGGAATATTTTTTTCTTTGAGTAAGGCCTCAAAATCAGGGGCAGGCGCAAACACCCTGTCACAGGAAACATCGTCAAGATCATTTATTCTGTTGTATAAAATTTTAAGCGCATTGTTGGACATACCGATTTCATAAAGATCAGGGAAGGCAATAACTGTTTGAAGTCCTGCGTCTTTTTTTGCACGGCGGCCCCACTCACCGCCCACATAACGTGAAGGAGATGTGATTGTTAAGAGCAGAGGGCCTATTTCTTTGATGATATCAATATAATATGCCATATTTAATATTGAAAGCGCCTTATATACACGCTTAACGCTAAGCCTATTCCTATCATTGCGGAAATTAACGAAGAACCTCCGTAGGACATAAAAAGCAGCGGGATACCGGTAATAGGCATAATACCCATAGTCATACCGATATTAATTAAAAAATGAAATATAAACATTGCGGAAATTCCCGCAGTTATATAACAGCCAAAAGGGTCTTTTGTCGTTTTCATTATTTTTATAAGCCTGAGACATATTGTCAAAAAAAGCGTAAAAAGTAAAATTCCACCGAGAAAGCCCCATTCTTCTGAAAAAATCGAAAAAATAAAATCCGTGCTTTGCTGGGGAAGAAAACGGTAATGACTTTGCGTTCCCTGAAGATAACCTTTACCGAGTACGCCTCCTGAACCTATGGCTGTTATTGATTGAATGATATTCCAGCCGGCACCGCGCGGATCAACATTCGGATCAATAAAAACCACAAGACGATTGATTTGATAGGGTTTTAAGACTTTCTGCGCTCCATAAGAAAAGATAGCAGAGAGCAGGAGTACTAAAGCAAAATAATCTATCCAATAAAAATATTTTTTTTTAAAACGCATAAAACCAAAAAGAGCGGTAAAGAAAATAAGAACCATAGCAGCGGTGAATACCATGATAAAGCGAATATCATTTAACAAGGAAAGCAGGGAGACGCTTTTTCGTATGACATGCTCCTGCCAGAAAGGCAGTACAATCATCAGTGATGAAAAGAGAATAATTAAAGAGAGAAACGCGATATAACGAAGTTGAATGCCTGCGATAAATGTCATGACAAGAAGAATCGGAATAAACACAAGAGAAGTACCGAAATCAGGCTGTACAAGTACGATTAGCATCGGTAAAAAAGCGATAAATGAAACAACAAGGAAACGCTGGAGGTCGGAGGTATTCCGCTTTGAATAATCAAGATACTGCGCCAACAAAAGAATTGTGGTGATTTTCGCGAATTCCGAAGGCTGAATACCAAAACTGCCAATACCTATCCATGCACGCGCTCCATTTATTTCCCGTCCTGCTATACAAGTATACAAGAGTATCACAATAGTTGCGATATAAAGATATAAGGATATATAATAAATACGCCGGTAATTTATCATCGCGAGCGTTAAAGCCAAAACAAGGCCTAAAGCACCCCATAAAATTTGTTTTATGTATTCTTGTGATGCAGCAGCGTTACTGGTTGACACTCTCGATGAGTATATAAAGAGGATGCCGAAAACAATAAGTATAATTGCTGAAAAGAGCAGTGAAAAATCTATTGCTAAAAAATTTTTTAATCGCATATCAATCCCGGCGGTTTGGCGTCATTAAGTATTGTAAATTAAGTGCGGCGACAGCTTCCTCATAACTCTGATGTGCGAATATTCCCTGATAAATAATTGATGAGGCATAAGGCGACCACCATTCCCAGTTATTTGCCGCTTCCACAATAATAGAAACAACGATACGCTCATCGGGATTGCTCGTCTGATACGGGGCAAACGCAGCAAACCATGAATGCCAGCGATCGGCAAGTCCGATTTCGCTTGTTCCTGTTTTTCCCGCGATTTCCACGGATTTTATATTAAGCGGAAAACGGGCCGTGCCCTCACTTATAACTGCACGCATATCGGAACGTACCTGCTCAAATATTTCTTTATCAATTTCGCTTGTATGCAGGACTTTTCTCTGCGCTTCCTCTTCCACCGCACCGCTTAAAGGATCGCGTATTTCTTTTAATAAGTGCGGTTTATATATAACGCCGTCATTAACAACCATAGCAACCATATTTGCCATTTGAAGCGGAGTAACCAGGGTAAAGCCTTGTCCTATCGAAATATTCATTGTATCTCCGGCAACCCACTTTTCATGATACTTTCTGTCTTTCCATTGCGGTGTTGGAATAAAACCGGCAATTTCGCCGGGTATGTCTATGCCGGTAAGCTCTCCCAGTCCGTAATCATGGGCATAATTGATGATATTTTCAACACCCAGATAATCGCGCCCCACAACCCAGTAATATATATCACAGGATTGCGCGAGGGCGCTACGTAAACCAAGAGCGCCGTGCCCCGGTTTTCTGATATGGCATCGCCACAATCTGTCGCCATAGCTGATTTCACCCGGACAGTCTATCTTTTTGTCCGGGGAAAAAACATTTTCGGCAAGGATGCCTGTTGTCATAACAATCTTGAATGCAGAACCCGGCGGGTAATGAGATTGTATTGCCCGGTTTATCAAAGGTTTTTTAGGATTGTTTATCAGATTTTGGTACTCGCTTCCGGAATCATTTCTTGTAAAAATATCAGGATCATACCAAGGATAAGAAACAAGAGCGAGTATTTCACCGCTTGTAGGACGGAGCACCACAACGGATCCTATTCTTTCTCCCAGTGCTTTTTCCGCCAGTATTTGAATATTTTTATCAATGGTAAGAACAAGATTTTTTCCGCTTTCGGGGCTTTTCCTGAAAACATCTTTTTCTTCGTCAAGTTTTCCCTGAACATCAACAACGCTTGTTTCGGCACCGTCTTTACCCCGGAGAATCTCATCGTATTGTTTTTCGATGCCCGCTTTGCCGATTAAATCTCCCTGCTGATATTTTTTATTGTACAATGTCGTAAGCTCATCGCGTGTTATATCGCCGACATATCCTATAACATGGGCAAGGCTTCCGGTCTCATGATAATCACGAACCGGTTTTGACTGCCAGCTAACGCCGGGCAGCCTGTCAACACGTTCTGCGAGAAGAGCTATAGTGTTATACGGAATATTCGATGCGATTTCAAGCGGTTGATAAAGATTATGATATTGCGGAGGCAGCTTCCTCTCTATCTGTTCAAGCGGTATATTTAAAAGATGTGCAAGACGTTCAAGAACCAGCGGAATCTCATCGCGTTTTATTTCCGCCGGAGAAATCCGCACGGCAAAAGAATTAATATTATAAACAAGCGGCGTGGTAAAATCCCTTGTGTATATTTCCCCGCGTTCCGCCGGAATAACGGATCTTCGCCGGGTAATATCATCGGCGCGCTCACGGTATATATCTCCCCGTATAATTTGCATTGCGAATAAGCGTCCGGCATAGATAAAAAAAATAGTGATAAAAATAATTTGTAAAATTTTTATACGTTTCTTGGGTTTTTTATCACCGTTATCATGTATTGTTATCATGTGCCCTGTCCCTGATTAATAATTTGTCAAACATCTTTAGAAAATCAAATAAAAACGGCGCTAAAAGCGTATTAAACAAAAGTTCTATCCAGAGTGTTGACCCTGCCCAGGGATATGCCGGAATTGTACCGGAAAAGAGAATATTCAACACAAAGAGTAAAAACGCTTTTAAAAGTGTCGCGGCTGCACACAGGCCGGCCGGTAAAAATACCGCATCAAGGATAAGAGTGCCGCGTATCATTCCGGCAAGGGCGCCTACTATCGTGCGGATAAATAAGTTTAAACCAAGAGGTGCCGATGAGAGAAAATCAAGAAAAAGCCCCGAAGAAAATCCGGTAAGCTGCCCTGTCATAGTGCCATTTACATATGCACTAAAGACAAGCACGCATAGGGCAATATCAGGTACGACATTAATATGAAAAAAAAGAAAAAGACGGGAAAACAAAGTTGATTGCAAAAGTGCGGCAATGATAATAAATATATTTGCCCATACAATATGTTTAAGCATCCTGTCAATCCTGCCCTTCACTGATTACTTCGTTATTTTCACTATACTCAAAATCTTTTTTACTTTCGATAACAAACACATATTCGAGTTTTGAAAAACTGATTGCGCTTTCTAATTCAGTTTCAAATGAGGTTTCATCTTCTTTAAAGAAAATACCGCTTACTCTCCCTATTGTTATTCCCGAGGGATAGACACCGCCCATACCCGATGTTACCACTAAATCACCTTTGTTAATATGGTAACGCGCCTTTTTATCAACTGACTGCACGACAAGCGGCTTGTCGCTTCTCCCCTGACCTTCGGTAATCCCCTCGTAGCGGCCCTGTGCAAAACGTGACGCGACATAGGAGCGTGAATCATAAAGCGGAATGACGAGGCTTTCCAGTTGTCCGACATAGAGCACTTTACCGACTAAAGCTTCCATCCCGTTTTGGTAGGCAATAACCGGCATATCTTTTGATATACCGTGTGCTTTACCTTTATTGATGACCAGTGCGGAAAAAAGATTATCAGGATCACGCCCGATAATTTCCGCCGGAATATGTTTGTATTCGAGAATACGGGAAAAATCAAGCTGTTCGCGGAGCCGATTGTTTTCCGCCCGGATTTCCGCAGCATTACGTTCAAGCTGTTCATAACGTGTCATTTTATCAACTAATTCTTTGTATTCTTCACGGAGTGTCGCTAATTCCTGTATTGAATTGACGGTACCCGATACAAAGGAACTAAGCGCATAGAGTGTGCCCCGGATACCTGAAAAAACAGATAATCCGGCGTCCTGGATATTGACAATAAAACTTTGCGTAGAAAACAAAAGCAGTGAAAATGAAACAAACAGGAGTGAGGCAAAAATATACGCATTAGTATTTAATTTTTTATGGCGTATGCGCTCAAAACGGCGTTTCATGGTTTAACCGTTCAGATTATCATAAAGACTGCTGTTTTTATCAAAGCTATGCTTAAAATCAAAATACATTCCGGCCCCCAGTGCGACACATTCAAGCGGATTTTCAGCAAGTATAACCGGAACGCCGGTTTCTTTTGACACAAGTTTTGGCAAGCCTTTTAAAAGCGACCCGCCGCCTGTCATGACAATGCCTTGCTCAACAATATCAGCGGCTAATTCCGGCGGCGTCTGCCCAAGAGTGATCTTAATTTCATCAATGATCTGCGTGATAGGGTCTTTGAGCGCTTCCCGCACTTCAATAGAATCAATTTCAAGGCGTCGGGGAAGTCCGGTGATAGCATCCCCTCCTTTTATCTCAACCTTTTCGATTGTTTTATCCGGTGCGGCATTGCCTATCTCTATCTTCAGTTTTTCAGCCATTTGATCGCCAATAATGAGGTTATGGACACTTCGTACGTGTTTTATAATAGCTGCGTCGAATTCATCACCGCCAAGCCTGATCGCGTTTGAAACAACCATTCCACCGAGTGAAATGACTGAAATTTCCGTTGTGCCGCCGCCTATATCACAGATCATGTGTCCGGCAGGTTCTAAAATCGGAATTTTCGCCCCAATTGCAGCCGCGCGGCTTTCCTCAATGACCATAACTTCCCGCGCTCCTGCTTTATACGCACTTTCCTCGACCGCGCGGCGTTCTACCTCTGTGATACACGAAGGAATACCGATTATCATTCTCGGCTTTATAAAACGGTAACGCGGCAGCGCTTTCGAAATAAAATGACGAATCATTTTTTCGGTGGATTCCAAGTCAGCGATAACACCGTCACGCATCGGACGAATTGCAATGATATTTTCAGGTGTCCTGCACAACATACGTTTTGCTGCCTCGCCGACCGCCAACACTCTTTTTGTTCCGCGCTCAACAGCAACAACCGAAGGCTCATTTACGACAATGCCCCTTCCCCGAATAAAGATAAGTGTATTGCAGGTACCTAAATCTATACCTATGTCCGATGATTGAATGCCAAACATTGCCCCTCCGTTGTAATATCATCCGCTGGTGTAATGCCCTGCGGCATACCACGGAAATTATTAATAAAAAGCGAATAACCCATTGGGTTCCCTTGTTGTTCCGCAGCGCATCTCAAAAGCACGCCGCATCTATTTTGATTTCGCGGTATAAAACCGCATCGCAGAAAAATTCTCTTCCGCTATTAGCCCCGTCAATCCCCGCGATTTTGCATTACATCCTGCGGCAAAGGAACATTCCGTTATTGGATCTAAATATCTCATCCCGGATTATTCTAGAACTGCACTCCCCTGTTTTCCTGTATACACTAGGCGCTCAAGCGTGCCCTTGCCGGCTCAAAATTCGGATCAAGATGTGAGGCCTTACGCCATTCTGCGCGCGCTCGATAATAATCATTCTGTACATAGTACAATTCACCTAACTCAAAATGAGCTTCAGCGCTATCGCCGCCTTCTTTTAAAACCGAGAGTATCTGCGTTTCCGCCTCTTTAAAATCGCCTGCATTCATCAAAATATCAGAAAGCATAAGACGTGCTGTGGATATTGTGTTGAAATCACGAGAAATTTCAAAAATTCGCATCAGGTAAGGACGGGCTATATCAGGCTCTTCAAGCTCAATATAGGAGCGGGCAATCGCCAGGAGCAAGATATCAGAAGTCTCTTTTTTTTCTTCTTCCTGATGTAATGCCTCGGAAAAAGCTTTGACGCTGGAGCGATAATCGCGAATTGAGGCATACGCAAGTCCGAGAAACTGCGGGATATCTTCCGCTTTGTACGATTTTTCGGCTTCCTCAAGGTATTTTATACAAAGATCCGCATAAGAGGGGCCCTTATAGAAATAAGACTGACCCAATACATATTTGATACGCGGGTCGTTTTCGCCCTGTTTGGTCAGTTGAGCCTTTCTTAATGCCCAGATTGCTCTATCCATATATGATATCATATCAAGATGATTGATTTGGGCAAGGGCAAGCTGATACGAAGAAAAACCGTGAGCCATAAGCAGGAAAAAGTTCATGGGGGATTTTTCAAGCTCTTTTTCGCTTCTATCGAACACTTCTTTGTATGATCCGGTCTTCCATAATTCTAAAATAGCTCTATCATGAGATGCAAAAGTGCTTGTATTACCGGAAAAAAGTAGAAAACCGCCGCTTGAAAGCACAAGCACGGTAAAAACAAAGGTAATACGGATGATTTTCTTTCGTCGGAAACGAATTCGATAATCCGATCTTGAGTTTCGACTGATCATACACGTATATTAAACAGGATTACCTAAAAAAAATCAAGCTCTCACGGGTACCTCACGCTCTTACGGGTACTCAATGAAAATATAAACTTCAGCTATAATAGTTCCTCAAAAGAATGGGAGATAAACGGACTGGTGGATGACCGGTCTCACTCAAGCTCTATTCTGGAGTATCTGCCTCGCTTTCGGGGCCCTCTTCATCCGGCGGCGTGTCTTTCAGGACATCATATTCATCGAGTTTTCTGTGCAGGGTTTTTCTGCCGATACCAAGTATTTTTGCTGTTTCAGTTTTGTTGTATTTTTGTGCGCTTAGTGTGTCGCGGATAATCAATTCTTCGGCTTTTTCAAGCGTTGTTCCCATCGGGATACGTATCCAGCCGTTTTCCGTTTCGGATTGTATGTTCGGGGGTAAATCATCTTCACAGATATGCCGTCCCTTTGCCATAACAACAGCGCTTTCCATGCAGTTCCGCAATTCACGGATATTGCCGGGCCAATCATAACTATTTAAACGGGCCAAAACTTTTGCATCCAGACCGTTAATTTCTTTATTGTTTTCTGCCGCAAACGTTTTTAAAAATGAATTTATCAATAAGTAGAGGTCTTCTTTTCGTTCCCGCAGGGGCGGCACGGGTATGGCTACAACATTCAGGCGATAGTAAAGATCTTCTCTGAAATTCCCTTTGTCAATTTCCGCCTTGAGATCTTTGTTTGTCGCGGCAATTAACCTGATATCAATATCAACGGTCTCTTCTCCGCCGACCCGCTCGAATTTCCGTTCCTGTAAAACCCGTAATAGTTTAATTTGTATGTTTTGGTCGATTTCTCCGATTTCATCTAAAAACAACGTGCCCTCATGGGCAAGTTCGAATTTTCCCCTGCGCCTCCCCGATGCGCCGGTAAATGCGCCTTTTTCATGACCAAACAATTCGCTTTCTAAAAGGCTTTCGGCAAGAGCGGCGCAGTGTACTTTTATAAAAGGCTTGTCCTTACGCGGAGAAAGTTTTTGTATTGCGTTTGCGACTATTTCTTTACCAACCCCGGATTCGCCTGTAATTAAAATTGAAGCCCGTGTCGGAGCGGCCCTGCTTATTAAATCCATAACACGATGCATTGCCACGCTGTCGCCGATTATCGCCTGTGACTGCTTATGCAGTTCAAGCTCTTTTTCTATCTGCTCGTGTTTTAATCTTCGTTCACGGTTGCCAAGAGCCCGCCTGACAATAAGGATAAGTCTGTCTAAATCCTGAATGGGCTTGGTAAGAAAATCCCATGCGCCTTCTTTCATGGCCTGGACAGCTTCTTTTACCGTGCCGTGTCCGGTTAGTACAATAACCGGTACTCCCGGGGTTTCGGATTTTATCCGTTTCAGGAATTCTTCTCCGGGCATACCGGGCATACGAAGATCTGTAACAACAAGATCAATGTCACCTTTTTGGTATTTACGGTAGGCCTCATCCCCATCTTCAGCGGCTTCCACTTCGTAACCTTCCATTTTAAAAAGCTCGACAAGCCCGTTCCGAATGTTTTTTTCGTCATCAGCAATGAGTATTTTAAACTTCATGTTCTCCCTTTTTCTAGTTTAAGAGACGCCGCTGCCTCCGGGAAATAGGCAGGGTGATAATAAAAACGGTCCCCCGTCCTTCTCCGGATCTAAGTGCTATTTCTCCCTTATGTTCTTGTATGATTTTAAAAACAAGAGTGAGACCGAGGCCGGTTCCCATATTTTTTGTCGTAAAGTAAGGCTCAAATATCTTTGCCTGATTTTCTTCACTGATACCGGAACCAGTATCACCAATACTTATCACAACGCCGTTATCCGAGACTTCGGTTTTTATCGTAAGAATCCCGCCGGGAGACATGGCTTCAATTGCGTTTTTTACCAGATTTAAGAGCGCCTGTTTCATGTAATGCCTGTCAAAATCGACAAGCGGAAGCTCATTCTGTAATTCGGATACACAAATAATGTGTAATTCATCAAGTTCGTACTGTACAAAACTGAGAATATCTCTTATCAGCGTGTTTATATTTCCCGAAACAAGTGTTAAATCCATAGGACGCACGGCGAAAAGAAAATCAACAACAATACGATTTAATCTGTCTATTTCCTCATTGAGAACAGAAAGATGATTGGCTATGTCCTCGTATGCCGGAGCAGCGTTGCTTTTTTCTTCATATTTTTTTTTGTCTTTCTCCAGAATTTTTTGTAAAAGGTGAATATGAATTGACATTGAGCCAAGAGGATTTTTTATTTCGTGCGCCACGCCGGCGGCTAATGTGGTGAGACTCGCAAGATTTTCCACACGGCGAATATTTTCCTCACGTGTTTTTTTTCCGGTTATATCCTCAACAATAATCAGTGAACCTATAACCTTATATTCTTTTACCAGAGGAAGTACATTAAAATTTAAAAGACGGTTTGGCTTGTTTTTTGAGCTAAATAAAAACTCACGGTCTTCAACCCTGTCACCCGATGGCAGAGCCTGACAGAGAAAATCCTCTATGGCTTGATCTTTTATAAGAAACCATACCGGCTCGGCCCCCTCATCGTAGTCATCAATAAGAAGAAGATGTTCCGCACTTTTATTGGTAAGCAGTAATTTATGCTGTTCGTTACATACAAGAAGTCCAAGCGTAATGGAGTCAAGTATCGTTTTAAATCTGTCTATTTCTTCTATGGCATGAGTAAAAATGGAAAACGCCTGCTCTTGGCTTAATTTATTGAATTTTTGCAAGCTCCGTAATAGAAAATGTTTCAAATTAAAGCTCCTGCGTTTGAAAACGATGCAATTAATTGCGATGCAAGGCGCTCTAGCGCAAGTTCAATCTGCTGATTATAGATTCCTGTGGCGGCCCTGCTTTCCTCCAGCGCTTTTTTGGCTGCTTCCCGGTATGCTATTGATAAAGTGCCGACCTCGCCCCGAAGACTTTCCAAAAGGAGCGCACAGATTTTTTCTAAAAAATTCCCGTATAAGCCGCGCGTCTCAAATTTCCCCGCGGCAAGGCGGACAGCGCCTACCATTGTTTTAATATCAGATGATGGTCTGCCGAATCCCGCATTTTCCGCGATAGGTGAGGTGTACTGACCTATCATAATTAACTCGGGAGGAATACGGGTTTGAGGATTTTTTTTACGTTGTGTCAGCACAACGCCTGCCGCAGCCGAGGCTAAAAAATACGCAGCGGCCGGATACAAGCTTTGTGCGGATACCGGAAGAAAAGTATCCAAATAAAGCGAAATCAGATTACTTTTTTTTACCGGTGCCGCTCTCTTTTTATGTTCTTGATCTTCGTGCTTATCACTGTCCGCCCGGTCAGGGTTTGAGTTTTCAGCCTGATTTTTAAGTTGTGAAATATAATTATCATCGTGAAATACGCGGCTTATAATATCAATTTCGCTCTCCGCACTCCGCCTGGAAAATGAATAATTTCTTAATCGTGAAAGTATTGTCGGAAGCAGTGAATCCGGTTTTGAGGATGTAAGAATAATCGCTGCGCTCTCAGGCGGCTCTTCGAGAATTTTTAAAAGAGAATTCCGTGCCGAATCATTCATCTTTTCGGCGTTTTCAATGATTAAAATTTTCCGCCGGCCGTTTGGCGTTGTTCTAAGCCAGTAAGATGCATTTCGTATATGAGAGACGGGGATCGTTTCCGTTATTCCCTCAAGCTCTAATTTTTGGGCGTTTTCCACAATGGCGTTAAGAATTTTTTCACGTTTTGCCTCTTCTTTTTTGCCCCCCTGGACAAGCGCCTCCATATTATCTTCTATGTCTTCGAGCGTTTTATTGAGTTTGCTTATCTTGCTTTCCCCTTCCCAAATAACAGGAGAAAATCGTAAAAGTAATTTTCTTACCGCTCGTTGAAAAAACATTTTCCGCTCGATCTTGTCCGGATCACGCAGAAAAAGTGTTTTCCCGGCGTTTATCTCGGCTTGAAAAACACGGGGGCCTATGCAGATCAAGTCCGGATGTGATAAATGTCGGTGATGTTCACAGGAAGGGCAGGAACATCCCCAAAGAGCTGTTTTTTTTATATCAATGGTATCACTGGCTGTACAGGATAGAACCCGCGCTAATTCCAGCGCACTGCTTGCCTTTGCGCCTGCGATTTCTCCGGCAAAGAGTATTGAAGGAGGAAGCGTATTTGCGGCCAAATCATTTTTTAATGTTTTAATGACAGGCTGCCCGATAATGTTTTCAAACATCAAGATTCTCCTTGAGATCTTCCACCGTCTGCCTTACCTTTTCAATATTCGGCGATAAGATACGATTTATCATGCTGCCGTGTAATATTTTCCCCCCATTGACCAGTGGCTGTACCCGGATAATAAACAGGATAAAGCCAATGACAATAATTCCTTTGATAATTCCGAAGCCCAAGCCTAAAATTTTATCAGGGAGACCCAGACCTACGCTTTGTATTATTTCCTTCAGCATGCCCCCCAGAATTTTTATCGCGATAAAAGCGATCAAAAACAAAGTGAAAAACGCCATTGCTTCAGGAATATATGCTGTCCCGCTTAACATTTTTGTTCGTATAAATGCCGCGCCCTCACGATAAAATGAAAATGAAAATAAAAAACCGATAACAAGCCA
>JAITXS010000015.1 GCA_031284645.1 Spirochaetaceae bacterium
TGCCTCTCCCGGAACAGAGCTTGGCCCTGGCAGGAATTCTTCAAAAAACCCCAAATCCTCATAATGGCTTGAGTATTACCCGAACAAGGCTCGCTGCTCTCGGTCTTCACCTTATTTAAAATTACCGGTACATTTATCTTGTGACATTTAATGTAAAAATTGCGGGCATTGCGGCAGGAAGCGCGTTTGTACTCTCCTTTCTCCTTAGTTTAATCAGCGGAACGGCGATTGGGACAGTTTTTTTGAAAGCCTTCATTTTTGCCGTGGTATTTTTTGTATTGGCAGCTATAGCAAATGCGGTTTTTCAACAATGGTTTTCAAATAGTGCGCCGGCGCAAAAACAGGGGGATACGGCGGCGCGAGGGGAAAAACTTGATATCTCCGTTGGTGACAACGAATTTCCCTTGTCATTGAATGACATTTATACCCTTGACTCAGGTGATCCTGACAAAAACAGCAACACAACCGATTTTACGGACGAAAATGAGAGTGTTGACCATCCGCACGGCGATGATTTTTATGAAGAATCCGAAACCCCGGATAAGGCGTTTCCGGCAGGACTGGAACAAAATAATAATTCGCCGTATAATATGCCGAATAGCAGTATCAGCGATGCCGAATTTGACGAGAGCGCTGAACACGACATTGACACGGAGATGGACGATTTCATTCCCGGTCTACCCGGAATGAACAACGCACTGTCCAAAGAAAGAGAGTCTCCTGTTGCTCGTACCGCTTTTTCGGATAATGTAATAATACCTGTGGAGCAGGATACCAAGCGGAGTATTAACTTGAAGAATTTAGGAAAAGATCTTGACAGCAAGAAAGCTGCCGGAGCTATACAGAATCTCTTGAAAAAGGATAAAGGGTAGTAGGATTATGGGGAAATCCCTTCTTGATGAATTTTCAGAAGATGAGCTTTGGCAAAAATATCGAAAAAAGAAAGACTCAAAAATTCGGGATACATTCATCAAGCAATATGCCCCTCTGGTAAAGTATGTTGCCGGTAAAGTCGCGGTCGGTATGCCGCACAATGTTGAATTTGATGATCTGGTAAGCTGTGGGACTTTCGGCTTGCTTGACGCAATTGAAAAATTCGATCCGGCAAAAGACGTAAAATTCAAGACATACGCCGTCACGAGAATACGCGGAGCTATTTTTGATGAACTGCGCTCAACAGACTGGGTTCCCCGCTCAGTACGGCAGAAAACTCGTGAGGTTGAAGAAGCAATCGGCAGCCTGGAAGCTCAGCTTGGCCGACCGGCTACTGATCTGGAGATTGCTGGGTATCTTAAAATGGATGAAATTGAGTTCGGAAAGATGATGATGAAAATTTCCGGTACATCAATTCTCTCTTTGCAGGATGTATGGTTTTCCGGCGATGAAAATGACAAAGTATCCATTGGCGAAACCATAGAATCGCCGGTAAGTCTTAACCCCGATATTATTGTTGAGCGGGATGAAATACGCCGCATTGTTATTGATGTTATCAGTCAGCTTCCTGAAAAAGAAAAAAAGATAGTTGTTTTATACCATTATGAAGATTTAACATTAAAAGAGATAGGACAGATTCTTGAAATTACAGAATCCCGTGTTTCACAGCTTCATACAAAAGCCATGATGAGAATCCGCACAAAACTGACAAATGTCCGTAAAGGGATCATATAAAGGCATTATACGGTGGCCGATTTTGACGATTTGCGAAGCGTCGTAAAAAAACGATTGGATGAGGATCGCAATATTAAAATTGTGGAGACCGAAGGCCCTGATCTTGAATCGGCGGTTTCACAGGCAGCAGAGCTCCTTGGTGTTCCGATCTCCCGCCTTGGATATGAAATTATCATTCAAAAATCATCATTTTTCGGCATAGGTGAGAATATATGTAAAATACGTGCCTATGCCCTGCGCTCTAAAAATAAAAAAACGCATGGGGATGTTGACGACGTTGAGGACCTCGAACTTCTTGAGGAAAAAGGCAGCGATGTATTTATTCAGCGCCGCTCCAACGGCGTCTATATGAAAATTATGCCGCAGGGCGGAGGCTCTAAACCTGCCGACATGACTGAAGCAAAGCAAGCTCTGAAAAAATATGCTATTGATGACTACGATGTAAAACTGGTGGAAAAAGCGATCCGTGAGGCTGCCGGTGAATATATACGTGTCGCAGGGTACAAGCCGATACCCGAACATAATACTTTTATTGAAATCGGAATTACCGATGGTGAATTGCAGGCATATATGACCGTAACGCCTCCCGGTAAAGGCGGCGTTGATTTTACCTATGAGGAATATCTTGATTATTTAAGCTCCTGTGGGATTGTCAAAGGCATTAGCGAAGACTTTCTAAAATATTTTGCAGACAGACCCATTTACTGGCAAAAAGTGTGCGTGGCACGGGGCAAAAGTGCGATTAACGGGATGGACGCATTTATTGAGTATTATTTTGAAGTCGAGGCACCTAAAGTCCGTTTTAAACAGGGCGGATTTGATCAGGTTGATTTTAAAGAGCTTAATCGCGTTCAAAATGTTCAAAAAGGGGAACGGCTCGCGAAAAAAAATGAAGCGGAAAGCGGGGTTCCCGGATATACGGTAAGCGGAACAATACTTCCCGCAACATCCGGACATGATATTACGCTTGAATTGGGGAAAAACGTCAGTTTTGATTCCGATGGACTTACCGTCATCTCGGATGTTACCGGACAAGCCATGCTATTAAACGGCAAGATAAGCGTTGAGTTAGCCCATATTGTTGATAGTTCAGTTGATCTGAGTACGGGTAATATAATGTTCCTTGGGAATGTTATCATTAAAAAAAATGTCGAGGAAGGTTTTTATGTGAAGGCTGCGGGGAATATTGAAGTACACGGATTTGTTATGAAAGCTTCCCTTCATGCGGGAGGCAATATCATCATAAATAAAGGTGTTATAGGAAAAGAAGGTGCCACGATTTGGGCTAAAGATACGGTATACGCAAAATTTATAGAAAACGCTAATATAGAAGCCGAAGGAAAAGTTATTGTAAGCACCGGTATTATTAATTCACAGGTCAAGGCAGGACAATCCATTGTCTGTGCGGGTAAGCGTGCTGCCATAGTGGGCGGAAAGCTCTGCGCCGGAGAATTAATCGAGGGGAAAGTTCTCGGAAGCCCGCAAGGTAGTACCGTTACAATCTGTGAAGTTGGTTATGATCCGTTTGTTAAAGCAAAACTGGAGCAATATGTTGCGAATAGCGACAAGCTTAAAGCGGAATTGGATGATATTTTATTAAACTTGCATACATTATCCGAGGTAAAACAGAGATCCGGTTTCTTGCCGGAAGACAAAAAAGAATACTTTATCAAATTACAAGCGCGAAAAGAAGAACTTGAGCATGATTTTGAAAAAGACCGCGAGGAAATAGAAAATTTAAAAAATATTCTGAAGAAAATGAGCAAGAACGGGCGGGTAAGCGCAGCGGCAATGATCTACCCCGGCGTGACCATCTGTATACTTAACCAAAAGTTTGTTGTCGGAAAAGAGTTTCAAGCGACTTCTTTTGTCCTGGATCAGGATGCTATACAAGCGGTACGAAACCAGGATCTTAAAATAACGGCAGAATAAATGGCAATAACTCCTTTGGATTTACAGATGATTTTTTCTCAATTAGATCAAATCGGGAAAGAGGTCTCCTCTCAAAAAGAGGGAGCAGCATTGCGTTCGGTAATGCAAAACGATTCCCGACAAAAAATACAAGATGAAAAGATGAAATCGGTTCATCAGACCGATGATTCCGGCAGCGGGCCTGTTAAAACAAAAAATAACAAAAAGGACAGCGGGGAAGAAGAAACAAGCGGCAAAAAATCAGCGGGGGGGAAAGAGAGCGAAGCAGACGGAGAATCTGCCGGGACTTTGCCTGCGGTACACGATCTTAATTTGGGAAAATATGTTGATATAAGCGGCTAGTGTTCTTTCCTGAAGAAATTTCATAAACTATTCGAATATAATTCTTTTATGCATAAAGAATTACCCGAAAAATATTTATATAAAATGAATAGTACGGAACACGAGAAAGATAAGAGCGGGGCCTCGGGCATGAATTTCATGCTTTGTCCTGTTTGGAAGAAGCGGACGAAATACATCTTTAAAATGGGAATTGCAGATTACATGACTTATATATTTTCATCGCTTGCCTTATTAATAAGTGTCCTTTCTTTTTTTTATCTGCGTTTTTATATTAAAAAAAGAACGCTGATTGAAAGAATACCGGAAGAGACAAAAGAGGCGGTCAAGCAAATCATAAATGAAATCGACAGGATTACCGACAGGGATTCTCAATTAATTGAAGAGCGTATCGGTCAATTAAAGTTAATTTTAGAAGATGCGGATAGACGGATAGGGGTTCTTGCCCGTGAAGTGGACCAGCGCGGACGGCGCGATGCCGCTTATGCTGAAGTTGGCAGAAAAGCAAAGAATGCCTCCGGAAGGCCGCCTGAAAGCGAAGAAGAGAGCGCCGCCTTGGGTGCCGCGATAAAAGGCAAAACCGGAGAAAAAAAAACGGGGCGGCGACTTGACACAGTGGGCCGGAAAAAGGCCGATAAAACACATGCGCCAAGCAAAGACCCCGAAACAAATAAAGAACGGGCTGTTTCGATGGCACAGGCTGGTTTAAGCCCTGCCCAGATCGCCGGAAAATTGGAGATGAGTATTACAGAAATTGAAATGGCACTCTTCCTGCAAAAACAAAACGGGCAAGAAAATGGCCTCTGATAGCGTTTTTAGAACACAGGTGAGCGGACTGAGTGCAAAAGCGGAAGGCATCGTTATACATGAAGGGTCTCTCTATTTTATCGAAGGTGTGGTTCCCGGGGATGAGGTTGTCTGTAAAATTACAAGCGGGGAAACACGAACAAAAAACGCTGAATTAATCAATATTGAAAAAGTATCGCCGTTTCGGACGGAAGCGCCCTGTTCTTTTTTTGGGCGCTGCGGCGGCTGTTCTTTACAACATATAAGCTATAATGCCCAGCTTTTTGAAAAAGAAAAGATCCTGCGTTCAGCATTGTCCCGCATGACCGGTATTGAGGAAATTCCCCCCATCGAAATAAACCCTTCTTCGCCCTTTGAGTACCGTGAGCGTTTCCAGTTTCACCGTGTTGAACTTGAGAAACATCGGGAACACCCCTCAGGGCATAAACAATCCGGCTTATCCGCTCCTTTAAACGCAGCAGCCCCCCGGCAGCGGGATCTTTGCGGCTTTGCAACACACCGAAGCCATGATATCATCCCTGTCAACGATTGTATGATCGCAAGCAAAATCATCCGTGACGCTTTACAATCGGGTATGATAAAGCCCCCGCTTGATAAAAACCGATGGACTGTCTACGGCAGAGAAACAACGCTTTTACAGGAAGGAGGGAAAGAACGCGGCAAAATATATATGCATGGTAAAGAGATTTATCTGGACGCCGCGCTTTTTTTTCAAAGCAACAGTGCCTTGCTGGAAAAACTTATCGAAAGAATCATAGTCATAGCGGAGGGCGCTGAAAAAAAAAGCCGTGCGGGCGATTTTTATTGCGGGGTCGGGACATTCGCCGTTTTTTTACGTGATATTTTTCCGGAACTGGATCTCCTTGAGGAAAACACGGCCTCGCTTGCCCTTGCCCGTGAAAACCTTACACGGACACAACACGGCGGACAGGCAAATAAGGGAATTCGTTTTTTCCCGATGACGGATAATCAATGGGTAAAGTCCGGCAAACACGAGTCTTACGCATTTCTTGTGGTTGACCCAAGTCGTCAGGGGCTTTCGTCTTTGATGCGGCAATGGCTCTGTCAGCATAAACCGGATATACTTGCGTACGTATCCTGTGAGCCTTTTGCGCTTGCCCGTGATGCGAAAGAACTTCTTTCGGCGGGCTTTTATTTGGATTCGCTTACACTCTATGATTTTTATCCGCAGACAACACACATAGAAACATTAGCAGTTTTCAGGAAGTCTGCCC
Source organism: Spirochaetaceae bacterium (assembly GCA_031284645.1). Lineage (GTDB taxonomy): Bacteria > Spirochaetota > Spirochaetia > Treponematales > Breznakiellaceae > JAITXS01. The sequence continues at coordinate 5,982 of JAITXS010000015.1, forward strand.
CCTAAGGAACAGACCTCGCAAAGATTTCTTTTAACTAAAATAACGCTTAGGCTTGATCTTAGTTTTGTCCGGCTGTAACAGGCTGCGCGTTAGCCACTTGTTGAGTTTGTGTCGGTGAAAAATACGATTCCGGCATCATATCGGAAAGCAGACCACCGTATATCCGGCTTTTTACATCGGATGTGTACAGCGCACGAGTCTCCCGTTTCGCCAAAAAATCAAATTTCATAGTATAACGATAGCCGTCTTTGACTATTTCGATATAAACAATCTCGCCTTTTTGTTCTTTGCCTTCTTTATCGAAGCCAGCAGGATAAGGAAGTCTGGTTATCTTGACTGATGGTTTCCTGTCGTCATCTGTTCGCGTAGATACAAGCTGATGAACATAGGAGTAATGTGCGAAATCTTCATCCAAAACCTTGATCACATCATCAAATGTGAGATCTTGGGAAAAGACAAATCCTGAAAAGACAAACAAAAAAGATAAAAATAACAGGGGTTTTTTCATAAAGATACTCCTTTTTACCCGTAAATTCCGAAAAAGAAAAACCTCTATACGGAATATCAATATAGTACCGCAAACAGCGTGCCTTCGTCAACAGGGCGGCAGTTCCTGATTTGAGTGAATCGTCCGAGTCCATAAATAAAAGCAACGAATAAAAATGAAGCTTTAACAACTATTAGGGTCTTGGAGTTCAGGGTTTAGGGTCTTGGTTTTATCAGCAATCCCATACCCTAAACCCCATCCCCTTGACCCTTGCTTGCGGGTATGGGGTTTTGGTAATACCAGAAAGCCCGTACTCCGTACATTAGTCTCCGCTGTAGACCGGCCGGAACCCATAATCGGGGCGCGCGGTGCTGGGGCCGTTGCCGTTACGATAAGCCACAAAACAGATCGTCGGACTACTATTGAAACTCCCGCCCCGCGCCACACGGGACAAACTCCCCGAAGGCTCAAAACACCACTCGACCACATTACCGCTCATGTCATACAGCCCTGCGTTATTCGCCTCCTTC